>JBJXGL010000319.1:0-2585 GCA_046160365.1 Aestuariivirga sp.
GGGAATAACGGTGCAATTCGTTGTTGCCTTCGTTACAGCTTCGCGCAATGCGAAATAGATGTTGCCCTTGATCAGCGAATGGCGGTTCGTTTCAGCCGCCATCCTTAAAACTTCGCCTTCCACAAGCTCGTATCGGCCCGGAGCGCCCTCATAGGCTTCCAGGAACTGCTCCACCGTGAGGTTATGTTTCGGCCGGCTCGCCATGTTACCGATCCACCTCGCCAAACACGATATCCAACGAACCTAAAACGGCAGAAACGTCCGCCAGCATGTGGCCGCGGCACATGAAGTCCATGGCTTGAAGATGCGCGAAACCGGGCGCGCGCAGTTTGCAGCGATAGGGTTTGTTCGATCCATCGCTCACGAGGTACACGCCGAACTCGCCCTTGGGCGCTTCGACCGCCGCATAAACCTCGCCCGCAGGCACCTTGTAGCCTTCGGTATAAAGTTTGAAATGGTGGATCAGCGCTTCCATCGATCGCTTCATCTCACCGCGCGACGGCGGCACAACCTTGCCATCCATTGACGCCACTGGCGTTTTCCCCTCGGGCGAAGAGAGCTTCGCCACGCACTGCTTCATGATCTTCAGGCTCTCGCGCATTTCCTGCACGCGGATCAGATAGCGGTCGTAATTGTCGCCGTTCTTGCCGATCGGGATATCGAAATCCATCTCTGAATAACACTCGTAGGGCTGCGCTTTGCGCAAATCCCAGGCCGCACCCGAGCCGCGCACCATCACGCCCGAGAAACCCCATTTGAAACATTCTTCCAACGAAACGATACCGATATCGACATTGCGCTGCTTGAAGATGCGGTTCTCGGTTAAGAGCCCTTCGATATCGTCGAGCACCTTGCCGTGAGTGTCGCAGAAATGGCCGATATCGTCGACGAGCTTCTGCGGCAGATCCTGGTGCACGCCGCCGGGGCGCACATAGGCCGCATGCATGCGCGAGCCGGACGCACGCTCATAGAACACCATCAACTTCTCGCGCTCCTCGAAACCCCAGAGCGGCGGGGTCAAGGCGCCCACGTCCATCGCCTGCGTGGTGACGTTCAAGAGATGCGACAGAAGCCTGCCGATCTCGGAATAGAGGACACGGATCAACTGCGCGCGCTTCGGAACCGTGATGCCCAGCAGCTTCTCGACCGCCAGCGCGAACGCATGCTCCTGGTTCATCGGCGCCACATAATCGAGGCGGTCGAAATAGGGCACGGCCTGGAGATAGGTCTTGTATTCGATCAGCTTCTCGGTACCGCGATGCAGGAGACCAATGTGCGGATCGACGCGGGTGACAATTTCACCGTCTAACTCGAGAACCAATCTCAAAACACCATGGGCCGCAGGGTGCTGAGGACCAAAATTAATCGTGAAATTGCGGGAGGCCGCTTCAGCCGTCATGACTTCGCCTTTTCATCTCCCGGAAGCACATAGTCAGTGCCCTCCCACGGAGAGAGATAATCAAATGACCGGAACTCCTGAACGAGGTTCACCGGTTCATAGACGACGCGCTTTGCTTCATCGTCGTAACGAACTTCGACATGACCGGTGAGGGGAAAGTCCTTTCTGAGAGGATGGCCGCTGAATCCGTAGTCCGTCAGAATACGCCGCAAATCCGGATGACCCGAGAACAGCACGCCATAGAAATCGAACACCTCGCGCTCATACCAGTTGGCGGCGGGGAACACCTCGATGGCGCTCGGCACCTGGGTTTCCTCGTCCGCCTGCACCTTCACCCGGATGCGGCTATTCTTGTAGGGCGACAGCAGATGATAGACCACATCGAAGCGCTTTTCGCGCTCGGGATAATCGGCGCCGCAGATGTCGATGAAGCACACGAAGCGGCACCCGGGGTCATCGCGCAGATATGTCAACACACGGATGATATCGGCGGCGTCGGCCAGAAGCGTCAGCTCGCCAAAGTTGACAGCGGCCTGAACCGCGCCGCCCAAGCCTGCGGTGATGTGATCGCCCAGTTCCTGCAAACTCATCGTCATGCCTCAGCGCTCGATGGTTCCGGTGCGGCGGATTTTCTTCTGCAGTTGCAGAATGCCATAGACCAGCGCCTCGGCGGTCGGCGGGCAGCCGGGGATGTAGATATCGACCGGCACGATCCGGTCGCAGCCCCGCACCACTGAGTAAGAATAGTGATAATAGCCGCCGCCGTTGGCGCATGAGCCCATGGAGATCACGTAACGCGGTTCCGGCATCTGGTCGTAAACCTTGCGCAGCGCCGGCGCCATTTTGTTGGTGAGCGTTCCCGCCACGATCATCACGTCGGACTGGCGGGGCGAGGCGCGCGGCGCGAAACCGAAACGCTCGAGATCGTAGCGCGGCATCGAGGCCTGCATCATCTCGACGGCGCAGCAGGCAAGTCCGAAGGTCATCCACATCAGCGAGCCGGTGCGGGCCCAATTGATCAGGTCGTCGGAAGCGGTGACGAGGAAACCTTTGTCCGCGAGCTCCGCGTTGATTTCGGTGAAGAACTCGCGCTGTTCGGGCGAGGCGCGCTCGATCAATCCCATTCGAGTGCTCCTTTCCGCCACTCATAGATGAAGCCGATGGTGAGAATCCCGAGGAAAATCAT
>JBJXGL010000320.1:0-10261 GCA_046160365.1 Aestuariivirga sp.
TTTCTGCAGGATCAAGGACTGGCGCCGCATCGCTACTCGCTACGACAAACTCGCCCGAAACTTCCTCTCCGCAAACCAAATGGTGGGCGCGCTCTACTGGATCAAGTTATGAGTCCAGACCCTAGGCAGAAGAGGCGAACTTTTTCATTTACCGAGAGGTACCAGCGGCGACCCCTCGCGGCATGAGGCACATTTTTCCAGGTGATGCCGTCCTCGGAGAAACTTGCGAATGCAGGACTGGGGCGCTCGACCCATTTGCCGAAATCCAGTTCCGCGTAGTTCAAGACATTGACGGTTTCCAAAGAAAACAGAAACCATGGATCGTTCTGCTTTCGGGCCTTCAGCGTCCAACGATTTTCCCGATGCACGGCGAGACCCGCCGTGCTCACGACAGTGGCCCTGTTAAGATATCTCCTCTTTCCACCGCTCACCGGCGGTGGGACGATTTCCTTAGCTACCGGCGACTTCGTGAGCTGAAAGACGTCGGCAGGTAAATCCGATTTCAGCCAAGGAATGCGGCCCATGGTATGATAGAATTTCAGATCGTAGCCGCAGAAAATCCTGCCCGGCGCTCCTTTCCACATTGCGCTGATGGAGTTGTCGGCGATTCCAAGAGCGTCGAACTCCGATCTCGTGACAAAGATCGCATGAGCCGAGGTCACGGCAGCCAACTCATATTGCTTCAGCCGCGCCAACCGCACGAGCGCCGCCAAGGAACACCCCTGCTTGATCGACATGTCGCAGTCCTGAACAAAATCGACATCGATCGGAATGGTCGGGTTGTGGCGGATAGCTACGACACGCGGCGCAAAATCAATGACTGAGTCCCAGAAGTGCCACGTGCAGCTGCGGACGGTAATGCTCAGGAGATCGAACTGCCGAGGCGCGCAGATTTCGGTCAAGACATCGTCGAGTCCATCAACGCCGAATTCGAAGCCAACTGCCCTGCAGACCTGTCGCGCGCCCGGGACGCCATCGAACGCCTTGCGCAAGGCGGCGTAGTTCTCCGGCTTTCTCTCAATCTGCAACCCGGACCAGCCGTATACCCGTAACAAATTCGAAATATTGCTCGCTCTCTTGCCGTTTCCGGAACCTAGTTCGGCACACCACGATGTTTGCGTGCCGATCAGGTCAAACAGGTAAGAAAGGATACCGTCCTCACCTGACTCGGACGTCGCCTTCGACGCCATCTTCGACAACTTCTGACTGTCCGGATTCGTAGACAGAATCGGCAATACTTCGATTGAAGGCAATCGTGTTCCCCCAGCATAGAAGAAATGCTATGAAAACATAAACCGAAGATTGAGCCGCTGTCTAGACACCTGTAGATTTGGATCGCGGCGGCGCTTTCTATCGAACGGCTGCTCGCTTAAGCCGACATTGGGATGGCCGATGCCGAGGGGACGTCGTAGCCTTTCTTCACCGCGGGGCGCGCAGCGATTTCCAGATACCAGCGCTTCACATTCGGGTAGTTATTCAGGTCGATCCTCTGCCATTGATGGCGCGCGGCCCAGGGGAAAATCGCCATGTCGGCAATCGAGTAATCTCCGGCGGCGAAGGGAAACTTGCCGAGCTGCGTGTCGAGCACGCCGTAGAGGCGCTTGGCTTCGGCGGCGAACCACTCCTCCGCGAAAGGGGCCTTGCCGGGGTTGAAATGCAGGAAAGCATGAGCGCGGCCCAGCATCGGCCCGAAACCGCCCATCTGCCACATCAGCCATTCATGCACGCTGATACGGGCGGCGGCTTCCGTGGGATAGAACTTGCCGGTCTTGCCGCCGAGATACATGAGGATGGCACCCGACTCGAAGACCGTTTGGCCACTGTCGCGATCAACGATGGCTGGAATCTTGTTGTTGGGGGAGATTTTGAGAAAGTCCGGCGCGAACTGTTCGTTCTTGCCGATGTCGATGGGGTGGACCTCATAGGCGAGGCCCATTTCCTCGAGCGCTATCGAAATCTTCTTTCCGTTCGGCGTGCCCCATGTGTAGAGATCGATCATGTTTCGATTGCCCCCTTGTCAGACGAGAGACATAACGGGTGTCAGCAGGAATGGAAGGTCTTTCACCGAGACGTGATGCAAAAATCCACACAATCCAGATCTGCTCCGCTTACGTAGCTTCGCCATGTTTCACTTCAGTGTCATCGTTCCTACTTGCGACCGGCCATCGTTGCTGTCCAGAGCCGTGGCGAGCGTCAAGTCGCAAAGTCTCCGCGGATTCGAACTCATCGTTGTCAACGATGGCCGGGAGATCGCCGAACCTCCGGCCGCGACGGTGATCGAAACCGGCGGCTACCGGGGCCATGTGGTGGCGCGCAACATGGCCATCGCCGCCGCGCGGGGCGACTATATTGCGTTTCTCGACGATGACGATTGCTGGATCGACGACAGGCATCTGGCGCGCGCCGCCGAACAGCTTTCGAAAGCGACCGGACTCTATCATGCAGCGGGACTGATGACGTTCGACATTGGCTCGCTGCCGGTGTTGTTCGACAAGACCGCGGATGCCGCGTCGCTTGCCAAGGACAATACGATCCTGGTTTCGACCGTGTGTTATCCCCGCGCGCTTCACGCATCGCTTGGGACATTCGATGAAACGCTCAACTATTATGCGGATTGGGACTGGTATCTGCGCGTGGCGCGCGCGGGATTTCCCATTTTTCATTCCGCTACTCCCGCGGCGGAGATTCTCCAGCACAGCGGAAACATGTCGGGAAATCGCGCAGAACCGGCTCGCCGGCAAGGCCTCGATGCACTTTCCGCGAAGCACGGACTGGGCAATTTGCCACTCAAAACCCACTTGAGTTTGGTTTCAGAGAACCCTGGGGTTTGAGATTAAACTACTGATTTTAAACGATTTAACGGGGAGGCAAAATCTTAACACTTTGTTAACCCCGGTTTTCCTTGGTTTTCCGCGCTCCCGAATCAAAAGACCTGCGGAAAATAAGGGTTTTCAGCGTTGCGTGACTGCGCTATCGCTGTTCACGGCTGATTCGCCAAAGGAGAAAAAAATGGCAGACGAAAAGATTATTACGATTCCCTTGTCCAAGATCGCGGCCGAGCTCGCGGAAAAGCATGAGATGTCGAAGAAGGCCATGGGCGAGTTGCTCGGCGCCTTCGTCGACACCACGGTCAAGAACCTGAAGAAGGGCAACAAGGTGCGCGTCACCGGGCTTGGCATCTTCCAGGTCCGCAAGCGCCCGGCGCGCATGGGCCGCAACCCGCTGACCGGCGAAGCCATCAAGATCAAGGCTTCGAAGAAGCTGGCCTTCCGCGCCGCCAAGGAAGTCAAGGAAGCGATCTAAGCTTTCCTGTTTACCGGAAGGCCCCGCAGGATCGAACCTGCGGGGCCTTTTGTTTTTGAAAGCGAGTTGGAGTACTGATTGCGCACAGGCCAATTGGAATCATGAGCAGACGAACTCCCGAGAGTCACAGTTCGCATCGCGTCGGATGGCTGCGAGCAGCCGTTCTCGGCGCTAATGATGGCCTTGTTTCAACGGCAAGCCTGATCCTCGGTGTAGCGGCCGCCAATGCGGACAAGTCGAGCATCATCGTCGCTGGGTTGGCGGGCCTAGCGGCAGGCGCCATGTCGATGGCCGCTGGCGAATATGTGTCCGTCAGTTCGCAATCCGATACGGAAAGTGCAGATCTTTCCCGCGAGCGCAAGGAACTCGGCGAGCTGCCCGCCTTCGAACTCGACGAGTTGGCCCAGTCATTCATGGCGCGCGGCGTTACCGCCGAAACGGCCAAGGCCGTGGCGCGCGAGTTAACCGCGGCGGACGCACTTGGCTCTCACGCCCGGGAAGAGCTGGGAATCTCCGATCTGACGGCAGCACGCCCGTTGCAGGCCGCCATCACTTCGGCGCTCACCTTTGCGGTGGGAGCGGCGCTTCCGTTGTTGGTAGTCCTTATGTCAACGCCTGCCTCGTTGATCTGGCTCGTGGCCGCTTCGACACTGGTGTTTCTTGCAATCCTCGGCGCATCGGGAGCGGCGGCAGGTGGCGCGAACATGCTGAAAGCCACCGTTCGTGTCACGTTCTGGGGCGCCATCGCGATGGCAATCACAGCCGGCGTCGGTTATCTTTTTGGCATTGCAGCCTGAGCACCACACTGTTTCTGCCGCAGGTGAGAGAATTTCAGCGTCCTTCTAATTGAAGGAAGACCCCCGGCCCGTTAGAGTAGCCCAAGCACATTTGGAACGGTTCTCCATGAAAACTTCTGCGCGTGTCGTTGTCATCGGCGGCGGTGTCGTCGGTTGCAGCGTTCTCTATCATCTGACCAAAGCCGGGTGGAAGGATGTGGTGCTGGTGGAGCGCGATATCCTGACGTCTGGCTCCACATGGCATGCAGCAGGCGGGTTCCACACGCTCAACGGCGATCCCAATGTGGCGAAGCTGCAGGGCTATACGATCGGGCTTTACAACGAGCTTGAGAAGATTTCCGGCCAGGCTTGCGGGCTGCATCGCTCGGGCGGGCTCATCCTCGCCGATACCAAGGACCGCATGGACTGGCTCAAGATGGCGCATGCGCGGGCGCGTTATCTCGGCATCGAGTCCGAACTGCTCACCATGAAGGAAGCGAAGGTGCTGCATCCGCTGCTGGAGGAGCAGTATTTCGTGGGCGCGCTGCTCGACAAGGCGGATGGCAATCTCGATCCCGAAGGCACAACTCATGCCTATGCGAAGTCGGCGCGGATTGGCGGGGCCGAGATTTATCAGAACTGCCGCGTCACGGAGCTGAAGCCGCGCAGCGATGGCGGCTGGGATGTCATCACCGAGAAAGGCACGATCCGCGCCGAGCATGTGGTGAACTGCGGCGGGTTATGGGCGCGCGAGATCGGGCGCATGGCAGGGCTTGAGCTGCCTGTGCTTGCCATGGAGCACATGTATCTCGTGACCGATGAGATGCCGGAAGTGATCGCCTTCAACAAGGAGCGCGGCCATGAATTGCCGCATGCCATCGACTTCAAGGGCGAGATCTACATGCGGCAGGAGCGCTCCGGACTCGTGCTTGGCACATACGAGCAGGCTTGCGTGCCGTGGCAGCCCAAGACGACGCCGTGGACGTTCGGGCGCGAATTGCTGCAACCCGATCTCGATCGCATCGCGCCCAATCTCGAGCTTGGATACAAACATTTTCCAGCGATCGCAAAGGCCGGCATCAAGCGCGTGATCAACGGGCCGTTCACCTTCACGCCCGACGGCAATCCGCTGGTGGGGCCGGTGCAGGGCTTAAAGAACTACTGGTGCGCTTGCGGCGTGATGGCGGGCTTCAGCCAGGGCGGCGGCGTGGGCCTCGCGCTTTCGCAGTGGATGGCGCATGGCGATCCGGGCTTCGATGTGTGGGGCATGGACGTGGCGCGCTTCGGCGAATGGGCGACGCGCAGCTACACGAACGCAAAAGTGCGCGAGAATTATTCGCGGCGCTTCTCCATCCGCTTTCCCAACGAGGAGCTTCCCGCCGCCAGGCCGCAGCAGACGACGGCGCTTTACGATATGATGATCGCGCAGGGCGCTGTCATGGGCGATAGCTGGGGCCTTGAAACGCCCTTGTGGTTCGCGCCGAAAGGTGTCGCGCCAAAGGACATCGTATCGTTCCGCCGCTCCAATGACTTTCAGCATGTGAAAGCGGAAGTGATGGCGACCCGCAAGAGCGTGGGCATGACCGAGATCGCAAATTTTGCCAAGTATCGTTTCTCAGGCGAGGGCGCCGAAGCGTTCTTGTCGCGGCTCATGACCAACAAGATGCCGAAGACGGGGCGCATCTGCCTGACGCCGATGCTCAACGAGCAAGGCAAGCTCATTGGCGACTTCACCATCGCAAAGGCCGGCGATGACACCTTCTACATGTGGGGCTCGAGCCAGGCGCAGAAATATCACATGCGCTGGTTCGAAAAACATCAGCCCACGGATGGTTCGGTTGCAATCCATCGCTATGATATGGGACTTGTTGGCCTCTCCATTGCTGGGCCCAACTCCCGCGTGGTTCTGGCGAAGCTCACGGATGCAGATGTCTCGAACACCGCCTTCAAGTTCATGGACCACCGCGCCATGGATATCGCGAACTGCCCGGCGCTGATCAACCGTGTCACCTACACGGGCGATCTCGGTTACGAAATCTGGGTGGCGCCGGAGTATCAGCGCCGCCTCTATCAGGAGATCGTGACGGCGGGCGCGGAGTTCGGCATCGTGAACTTCGGCATGCGCGCGCTGCTCTCCATGCGTTTGGAAAAAAACTTCCCCACCTGGTACCGCGAACTTCGCCCCATCTATGGCGTGTTCGAAGCGGGCCTCGACCGTTTCATCGATCTCGGCAAGAACGGCTTCATCGGGCAGGAGAAGGCTCTGGAGGAAAAGCGGTTGGGTGGAGCGCTCCGCCGCGTCTCGATGATCGTCGACGCCGCCGATGCCGATGTGCTTGGCGACGAGCCGATCTGGCACAAGGGCAAAGTCGTTGGCTGGGTGACATCGGGCGGCTACGCGCACTACGTCGATAGATCCCTCGCCCAGGGTTATGTGCCGAAAGAACTCGCAGGCGAACAGGACTTCGAAATCGAAATCATCGGCGACATGCGCAAGGCCCGCGTGATCACGAAGCCGCTGTTCGATCCGAAGGGCGAGAGGATGCGGGGTTAACTTCCGCGCCATCCATCGAGCGCACAACTTTCCGTCTTATTTCCTTCAACGTGGCTTCAAGCCGGCTTTGCGGCGGCGCCTTGGATAGATGTTTTGAACTATATCTCGTCACCAGATACTCGCGAGTATCGACGATTGTTTCAATATGCCTTGCCGTCTTTGCGCGCAAGATCAGCCCTTTTGCTTGAGCAAGTTCCAGCCGTTTGGTCAGGTCATGCTTTAGCTCTCGAATTTCGACTGCCGTATGACCTGTGGAGACCAGATGGGCATTGAGGAACAGCTCAATGGCATGAATTGCCGCGAGCCGGAATGGGGCCAATGCCGCCGGGTTTTTAGTTTGGTTAAGCGACTTGAGAAGCTCCGCGGCCTTAAAGTACTGCTCGGCAAGCAGTCGTATTTCCGTGGCGGTGGCCTCTTCTCCCGGATAGCTGGGTTTTTGGCCCGACGGCGGGTGCATGAGAATTATCGTGCCCCAAGACTGTGAATTTTCCGTTGACCCGTACTCACCCATGCTTCGCGACTGGTCCTCATACCAACGCGCGCCAGCAAATCGAGCACCGCTAATATGCGGTTCAGGGCGACGTGCGTGTTGGCTCCAGGGAGAGTGACCTATCCAATTCTGAATCCGCTCACATGCTCAGGCGCCCGTAGCCCCGCGATGGCGCGAGGGTCGCTGACGGGCGGATACACCGTCATCGACAGCGGCAGCACGCCTGCCCAGATCGGCAGCGCGTAGTCCTCCTCGTCGTCGCTGGGCGGACCGGCATCAGGAGTTGGGTGCGGGATCTAATTCATCCATTCGGGAATTTTCCCTAAGCAGCTCGTCCATAAAACCCCATCTGTTCCTCGCGCGAGAAGCGCACTCCCGGGCGGGGGTAGTAGGAGAAGACGGCGATAATGCGCTCGCGGGGGCCTTTCACGGGGCTCGTGCAGTGGGCGGTGTTCTTGCCTTTGAATACGTTGAGCGTTCCAGCGGAGAGCTTGAGCGATTTCACGTCCGGATCCTCGCCGCGCAGGAGTTTGGCCACGCCATCGTAGTTGGGATCGCCCTCTGATCTCAGGTTGCTGCGATAGACGAATTCGCCGCCCTCATCCGGGGCCTGCAAGAGCAGCGTCGTGGTGTATTCGCTGCGGTCGAAGTGCCAGTTGAGCTGCTCACCTTCGCGATAGGCCATCACATTCACGCGCGCCAAGGGATCGAGCATGGCGTAGAGGCTCGGCAGCTCCATTGTGGCTGCGAGGAACACCATGAAGGGCGGCCACTCGTAAATCCACATGGGGACGCTTTCAGGAACCTGATCGGCGCAGATGGTGTGGTTGACTGTCTCTTTGAACGCGAGTGCCGGGTGATCGGGTGTGAGACCCGGAATCTCTTTCTTGAAATAAATGTTGTGCCGCCGCTTGTGCTCGAAAGAGGATGCATCGATGACGGGCTTCAATTCGGAGATCGCTTGATCGAGCGCCTCGGGCCTGACCAGTCCTTCGAGGTTGAACATGCCATCGCGCGCCAGATCGGCCCGGCATCGGGCCACGAGCGCTTGCCATGCCGGTGTTCCCGGAGAGTCGAGTGGATAAAGGTCGAGATCGAGGATGTTCCGCATGCTGTATTGATGAGCCAGAGCGTCGGCGTTGGCAAGACGGGAGGATTAAATTGTCCCCACCGCCTTTGCGATCCTCGCTGCGTTAGCGTCGATCAGGCCACGAACGTCGACCGAGGGCGGAAAACGTTTGTCGATGAGTAATGTTGCAAGGCCATGGACGGCGGACCAGACGAAGGCGGCGCGCTGTTGGGCGTTTTCAGGGTCAATCGCCGCCACTGCGTCTTCCAATTGACGCCAGGCGGCGCTCGCCGCTTGGCCCAAATGCGCCGAATCCAGGTCCTTCGATCCCTGCCGGAACATCAATTCGTAGACTGCCGGGTTTTCCAGCGCGAAGTCGACATAGGCGCGGCTCATGGCATCGAGCTTTGTTTCCGGTGTGGCGCTTCCCTCCGATTTTCTTGCAAGCTGCGCGACAAAACGCTCGAACCCGCGCGCGGCGATCTCGGCCAGAAGGTCCGCGAGCGTTTCGAAATGATGATGAGGGGCGGCATGGGATACGCCGGCGGCGCGGGCAATGGCTCTGAGACTCAATCCGCCAAGACCTTGCTTCTCGAGAATTGCGGTTCCCGCCCCGACCAGCGCCTCGCGCAGGCCGCCGTGATGGTAACTCCGCTTTTCCCGCGCCATGAAGAACCTCATAGATTCTTATCTTGACGTCATCAAGATTTTCAACTTATTATCTTTACAACGTCAAGATTGAGGTCATGAGATGACGCCGGAGATGATTTTTCAGGTAGCCAACCTCTCGGCTCTCGCCGGCTGGATTGCTCTCGGCTTGTCAGTGATCTTGCGGCGCGAGCCGTGGCGCGAAACGATTGCGGGCCGCGCCATTCCACTCGCTTTGTCGGCGCTCTATCTCGTGCTGATCGCTTTCTTCTTCGGCCGCGCCGAGGGCGGATTCGACAGCCTCGCGAACGTTCAGAAGCTCTTCACCTATCCCTGGGCGGCGCTCGCGGGATGGGTGCACTACCTCGCTTTCGACCTCTTCATCGGCGCCTGGATCGCCCGCCAGTCTGCACTTGAGCAACTTCCGCGCTGGCCGCTCGCGATCATTCTGCCGCTCACTTTCATCTTCGGCCCGATTGGCTTGATCGCCTTCTACGTGACCTCCCGGCTACTGCGCCGCCCCAGCACCACTGCGGTCTAGGAGAAAACAAGATGTCCGCTTCAATTGCCACGACAAGACTTCAAGAGCCCCTTCCTGTCGTCCGGTTCCTGAACACGATCCGAACCGCTTCCCCGTTCTGGTGGCGGGCCGCGCTTGCGGGCGCAGCGATCTGCGGGATGTTCTTCACGGCTGGCTTCATCGATGAGCGCACAATCTATGGCGTCAATGTCTGGGACAAGCCGTTCAAGTTCATGCTGTCGTTCACCGTGCATGTGCTGACCTTCGGCTGGGCTTTCGCACTGATGAGCGAGGCGGAGCGAGGCTCGCGGATCAATCGCGTCATGTCATATGCCTTCGTCATCTTCTTTGCCCTCGAAGTCGCCTACATGGCGTGGCGCGCCTCGCGCGGTGAAGCCTCGCATTTCAATGTCTCCACGCAGTTCGCGGCTGTCGCGTACAACTTTATGGGACTTCTAGCTGTGGGTCTCACCGCGATCACCGCTTGGTTCGGTTGGCGCCTGCTGCGCACGGAAACCGGCGTCCATGCCCGGGCTGCGGGCGTAGGGCTCATGCTAGGAGCCGTGCTCGGCACCATTGCTGGCGCTTATCTCGATTCCCAGACCAGCCATTGGGTGGGTGGTGCAGCCACGGATGCAAACGGCCTCTCGTTTTTCCACTGGTCCACGACTGGAGGGTATTTGCGGGTTGCGCATTTCACTGGGCTTCACGCCATGCAGTTCGTGCCGTTGGCGGCATGGCTCCGGCCGCGAGCCAGCACCATCTGGCTATCGACGCTTGCCATCACTCTTGTGACCGCCGCCATCTTTATCCAGGCGATCATGGGCGTGCCGCTGTTCGCCGTTTAGCATTCCCGCACTTTTCCCCTTGCAAGCGCCCAAGCGGTTCCGCCATGACACCG
>JBJXGL010000321.1:0-2670 GCA_046160365.1 Aestuariivirga sp.
ATAGAGTACGCGCTGCATTTTCTGCTCGGCACGGCGTCGCTCGGCATCCTGGGTTACGGCCACAACCTTGCCGATGAGCCGGCAATCATTCTATGGAATGCGCTTCCGGACGAAACTTCCGGGCAACCATCTAAGTAGAGTGCCACGTGGATGTAACCACCGCCACTGACTCGCTGAATCAGCGCTGTCTTTGCATCACCCTTGACCGAAAGCAGCTGGCGGAGACTGCCGGCCGCGCGGCGGATGATCCCGCTTTCAACATGGACCAGCTTGAAAGCAGGCCAAATCTGCTTTCCAACGTCCTAGTGTTCCTCTCGTCGGATGATATCGCGCAAATGCGCGGCATCGCCGAGGCCATTGAGGCGGCGGCAAGACTGCCCGGCTACCGCAGCGCGGTGCTCGCATGGGCGCCGGAATCAGCGCAAAGGGACTTCGGTCCGCTTGGCGCATTCATGGGCTATGATTTCCATCTCGATGACAGCGGGCCGAAGCTCATCGAGGTGAATACCAATGCCGGCGGCGCCTTCATCAACGCCTTGCTCGCCAAAGTCCAGAAAGCCTGTTGCAGCGAAATCGAACGTGGGCTCATCGCGATGCAGGCGGAAGACTTCGATGCGCAGGCGCTGGACGTGTTCACGTCGGAATGGCGGCTCCAGCATGGCGCAGGCCGGCCGCGCCGGGTGGCGATTATCGATGACCGACCGGAAGAACAATATCTCTATCCCGAGTTCATTCTGGCGCGACAGCTGTTGCGCAAGAATGGTATCGACGCTGTGATCGGCGATGCATCAGCGCTCGAATACAAGGCGGGCAAACTCGTTCTGAATGGGCAGGAGATCGATCTCGTCTACAACCGGCTCGTCGACTTTTCGTTCGCGGACTCCATTCACGCGGCGCTCGCAGCGGCCTACCAGGACGGCGCGGTTGTGGTCACGCCAAACCCTCACAATCACGCCATTTACGCGGTCAAACGCAACCTGACTTTGCTGTCTGATCCGGCTTGGCTGCAGTCGGCAGGCCTGTCCGAAGCGATGCAGGTGCGGCTATCAGGAGTTCCGGCAACAACACTGATCACCCCTGAAAATGCCGGGGCGATGTGGCGTGACCGCAAGAACCTGTTCTTCAAGCCTCTGTCCGGCCATGGCGGCAAAGCTGTCTATCGCGGCGACAAGGTGACCAAGCGCGTATGGGCTGAAATCGCTGGCGGCGGATATGTTGCGCAGGCCTTCGCGGCACCAGGTCAGCGGATGATCAAACTCGACGGCGCGCCCGCGCAGCGCAAGATGGATATCCGGCTCTACACTTATGAAGGCCGGATTCTGCTGACAGCGGCGCGGCTCTATCAGGGCCAAACAACCAATTTCAGGACGCCAGGCGGCGGCTTTGCGCCGGTGTTCATTATTTAATCGGTGGCTCTTTGGGCTCGTTGTGCCCGCCAAAGCCCAGACGCATGGCCGAGAGCAGTTTTTCAGCGAACGTCTGCTGTTGGCGCGACCGGAAGCGGGCGTAGAGCGCAGTAGACAGCACATCTGCCGGAACCGCCTCTTCGATGGCCGCCTCGATGGTCCAACGGCCTTCGCCGGAATCCGCGACGAAGCCGGAGAACCTTTCCAGCCGCGGATCCGTCGCTAGGGCCGCTGCGCCAAGATCGAGCAGCCACGATGAAACCACGCTGCCGCGCCGCCAGACCTCGGCTATGTCCGGCAGATTGAGCGCGAAGCGCTCGTCTTCCGGAAGGTCTTTCGAGTCTTTGTTGCGCAGGATATCGAAGCCCTCTGCATAGGCCTGCATCAGCCCGTATTCGATGCCGTTGTGCACCATCTTGACGAAGTGCCCCGCGCCGGGGGGCCCCGCGTGAATGTAGCCTTGCTCGGCGCGCGGATCGCGGTTCTCGCGGCCCGGAGTGCGCGCGATCGTGCCCATGCCAGGGGCCAGCGCCGCGAAGACCGGATCGAGATGTTCCACAGCTTCCTTGGCGCCGCCGATCATCATGCAATAGCCGCGCTCAAGGCCCCAGACGCCGCCCGACGTGCCGCAATCCACGTAACGGATTCCCTTGGCGGCCAATGCCCGGGCGCGACGGATATCGTCCTTGTAGAAAGTGTTTCCGCCATCGACGATGATATCGTCCCTGGTCAGCAACGCGCCAAGACTCTCGACTGTCCCTTCGGTGATGGGGCCGGCCGGCAGCATCACCCATACCGCGCGCGGTTTCTCCCCCAGCGCGCTTACCACTTCCACCAGCGAGCCGGCGGCCGTGGCGCCCTCTTTCGCCAGAACGTCGCGCATGGCTGCGGCTTTGTCGAACACCACGCAATGGTGCCCGGCTTTCATTAAGCGGCGCGCGATGTTGCCACCCATGCGGCCCAGTCCGATAATGCCAATCTTCATCTGGTTTTTCTCCTTGATCGCGGCAAGGCTAGCGCCAACGCGACCACCCATCGTTGGCGGGGTTCGCCTCGTGCAAAAAGTACGCGAAGGATTCGCGCTGCAACTGCTCAAGTTCGGCTTCCCCGGCCGGCCGGCCGGCTGGTCATGGTCATCGTTGCCTGTGCCGAAACCAAAACGCCGCGAAGCCGATCATTGGCACGATAACCCATTGCAGTAGCGGAGACAGTCCCGTGCCGAGCATGGGCAGCGTCGGCATGAGCTCCGAATAGGCCCAGGTCT
>JBJXGL010000322.1:0-7708 GCA_046160365.1 Aestuariivirga sp.
ACGATGGCCAGCGGCGCGCCTCCGGGCGAGTTGATCTCTTTCGAGTTGACCCAGCTTTTGGCGAAAGTCGCCGGGGCTGAATTGACCGGAATGGGCGCCTTTACCTTTGACAACGCGGACCTTGAGACCTTTGGCGGCATGCCTGCGCCAACCGGAAAGATCGATCTGAAGGTCGTGGGCGCGAACACATTGATGGACACGCTGATTTCCATGGGCCTGATGAGCGAGGATGATGCCATGGGCGCGCGGATGATGCTGTCGATGTTTGCAAATCCGGGCGCAGGGCCGGATGAGTTTACCTCGGTGCTTGAATTCAAGGACAAGGGATTTTTCGCCAACGGCCAGCAACTGCAATAGGCGCCATGCGATCGGGTTGCGGCCGCCCTTGCGAAAGCCTGGGCGGCCGCTGCTTGCAAGCGGCGGCGGCACGCGCCATATCGGATATGACACAATCCTGGAATTGCCATGACCCATTCGCTTTCCGATCTGACGCAATCACTGCTGGACGAAGCCCGAAAAGCCGGGGCGGACAGTGCGGATACCTTGGCTGTTTCGGGCCGGTCGCTGTCGATTTCGACGCGGTTGGGGGCCTTGGAACAGGCTGATCGGTCTGAGACAGTCGAGATCGGCTTGCGGGTGTTCGTCGGCAACCGTCAGGCTTGTGTGTCAGCATCAGATGTTTCAACGCGAACGCGCAAAGAGCTTGCCGAACGGGCGGTGGCCATGGCGCGCGAGGCGCCTGAGGACCGGTTTGCAGGTCTGGCCGAACCGGGCCAGTTGACGCTAACCCGAGACGCCGCAGCGCTTGATCTGGTCGATCTTGGCGCGGATCCGCTGGCTGCCGATCTGCAAGAGGATGCGCGGCGGGCCGAAGCGGCAGCCATGGCGCAAAGCGGCATCGTACAATGCGAAAGCGGTGCGGGCTGGGGGCGGCAAGAGATCTTTCTGGCAGCATCGAACGGCTTTGCGGGCGGCTATGCCCGTTCGTCGCGTTCCACCTCGTTGATCGCCTTTACCGGTGAAGGCACCGGGATGGAGCGTGATTGGGCTGGAGAAAGCCGGATCTACGCCGCCGATCTGCCGCCGCCCGAAGAGATCGGCACCAAGGCAGCCGAGCGCACTCTGGCTCGTCATGGTGCTGTCAAGCCGCCCACGGGGATCTTTCCGGTGATGTTCGATGAACGTGTCGCCTCCAGCCTGATCGGTCACCTTTTGTCGGCGGTCAACGGAGATGCGATTGCGCGCGGGGCCAGTTGGGCGCGGGATCTTCTGGGCTTGCAGGTGCTGCCAAAGGGATTTTCCCTGATCGAAGACCCACACCGCATCCGGATTTCATCGTCGCGGCCGTTTGATGGCGAGGGTCTGCCGACCAAGCGCCGTCTGATCGTTGATGATGGTGTTCTGACAGGCTGGACGCTTGACCTTGCGACGGGGCGCCGGCTTGGGATGGGATCGACCGGAAGCGCCGCTCGTGGCACTGGCGCGCCGCCCTCGCCTTCGACGACCAATATTGATCTGTCGCTTGGCACTGACACACCGGAAGCGTTGATTTCGGGCATGGGAACCGGGCTTTTGGTGACCTCGATGATCGGATCGACGATCAATCCGACCACCGGGGATTATTCACGGGGGGCGAGCGGCTTCTGGGTCGAGAACGGCGAGATCCGTCACCCGGTCAACGAATGCACGATCGCGGGAAATCTGCGCGATATGCTGATCCGGATGATTCCGGCCAACGATATCCGCCCGCATCTGTCGACCCGTGTTCCGTCGATCCTGATCGAAGGCATGACCCTTGCCGGAAAGTGATCCGAAGGGCGATCTTGCTCTTTTGATCCGGGCCGCGCAGGGGGCGGGCGAGATTGCCATGCAATACTGGCGCAATTCGCCGCGCGCCTGGGACAAGGCCGATGGCGCTGGCCCGGTGACCGAAGCCGACATGGCGGTGAACGTTTACTTGGAAACTCTGTTGCGCACTGCCCGGCCCGACTATGGCTGGCTGTCCGAGGAAAGCCCGGATGACGGCGGTCGCGCCAAATGCGAACATGTGTTCATCGTCGATCCGATTGATGGCACCCGCAGCTTCATCGCGGGCGAGCAGATCTTTGCACATGCCATTGCGGTCAGCCGTGGCGGTAAGATAACGGCCGGCGTCGTTTACCTGCCCGCCTTAGGCAAGCTTTACGCGGCGGCCCTGGGGGGCGCTGCCACCTTGAATGGCGAGGTGATCCATGCCGGAACGGCTGTGAACTTGTCCCGGCCAAGTATCCTTACCGGAAAGCCAAGCCTTGCGGCTGACCGCTGGCTTGGCGGCCCGCCTGAGCTTGATCGGCACTTTCGCCCCTCGCTCGCTTACCGGCTGTGTCTCGTGGCCGATGGCAGCTTTGACGGCGTGCTCAGCTTCAGGCCGTGCTGGGAATGGGACATCGCGGCGGGCAGTCTGATCGCGCAGGCGGCAGGGGCGATGGCCACAGGACCGCATGGGCAGACCCTGATGTTCAACGTACATCCCGATCCGCGCAGTGCCGGGCTTTGGGCGGCCGGTGCGGATCTGCACGCGGCGTTTTGCGCGCGAATGGCCTAGGCCCTCGGGGCCAAAAGCAAACGGCCAACCTGTCTCCAGATTGGCCGCATGTGTTGTTTCGTTAGATATCAGGCCTTCGGGCGCTTTGGCGGTACGAACCTTTTGGAAGTATCCGATGCGCTGGCCCGTGCTGCCGCTGGTTTGGGTCTGGCACCGAACGGCTTTTTGCCGTCGGCTGCGTGGCTTTTGAACCCCGCGGCCTTGCCTGCCGGACCCTCACGCTTCACGTATGGGCGCGCATCGTCGCCCTTGGGTGCGTAGGTGCGCTTGGTGTCGCGGTCGCCTTCGGCGCGCGGTTTGAAGCCGGTGCCTTCGGCTGCGTGGCTTTTGAAGCCGGTCGAACGGGCAGGCTTGTCAGCCGATCCGCCGTGCGACTTGAACCCGGCCGAGCGCGGCGCGGCTTTGCCTTCAGGGCTCCAGCGCGGCTTTCTGTCGTCGCCTTCGGCACTGCGGGCTGCATAGGGCTTGCGATCGGCGTCATCGCGTTTTGCGTAAGGCTTGGCAGCGCCTTCTGCGCGGGGGGCGTAAGGCTTGCGTTCGGCACCGTCACGAGCGGCATAGGGTTTGTCCCCGGCAGCGCGCGGCGCATAGGGTTTGCGGTCGCTGTCTTCGCGCTTGGCATAGGGCCGGTCGCCCGTACCCGCAGGGGTAAAGGGCTTGCGGTCAGCGCTGTCGCGCGGGGCATAGGGCTTGCGCTCGGTAGCCTCACGCGGAGCGTAGGGTTTGGTTTCGCGGGGCGCATAGGGTTTGGGCGCCGCTGCTTCGCGCGGAACGTAAGCGCGGGGGGCTTCTGCCTCAGCCTCTTCGACAACGCGCGAGGGCTTGGGCACATAGGCGGGCTTGTCGGCGCGAGCAGGGCGCTCGGCGCGTTCTGCCGGGGCCTCTGACCGCTCGGCCCGGACCGGGGCCTTGCGCGGGGCGGGGCGCGCTTCGACCCGTTCGGTGTCGGGTGCCGATGCCAGCTTTTCCATATGCAGATCGGTGTCCAGTTCGGTCACCAGCCCAAAGCGGCCAATCTGCGATTCCAGGATTTGGACAAAGGTTTCGTCCTGTTTCACCCGGATTGCGCCGATTGCGTCCTTCGTGATGCCGCCCGCTTCGCAGATCTTGGGCAACAGCCAACGCGCTTCGGCCCGGCCAGTGTGACCGACCGACAGGCGGAACCAGACCGAAGGGCCGAACTCTCCCCGCTCACGCGGTGCGGCGGCGGCGGCGGGTGGCGGCAGGGCATCGGACAGAACTTCGGGGGCAGAGCGCCCCTCGCGCCAAAGGCGCACAAATGCGGCTGCAACCTGCTCTGGGCCGTAGCGGCCCAGCAAGGCACCGGCCATATCGGCCTCTTCGCCCGGCGCATCTGCGAGGAAAGCATGTTCCAGAACCCGCAGATCTTCGCGCTCTTGCACTTCGTCCGCGCCCGGCGCCTTGCCCCATTCTGCGGTCACCTTGGCCCCAGCCAATAGGCGCTGCGCCTTTTTGGCTTCGGCTGGCGGCACGATCAGAGCCGAGACGCCCTTGCGACCGGCACGGCCGGTACGGCCCGACCGGTGAAGCAGGGTTTCGGAATTCGATGGCAAATCGAAGTGAACAACCAGTTCGAGCCCCGGCAAGTCGATGCCGCGCGCGGCCACATCGGTGGCAATGCAAACCCGAGCACGGCCGTCGCGCAATGCCTGCAAGGCGTGCGTCCTTTCGGCTTGGCTCAACTCTCCAGAGATGGAAACCACCTGAAAGCCGCGGTTCGCCATGCGCGCATAAAGATGGCTGACATTGGCGCGGGTTTTGCAGAAAACGATCGCTGCACGCGCTTCGTAAAAGCGCAGCAGGTTGAAGATCGCATGCTCCTTGTCGCGCGACGCGACGGATAGCGCCCGGTATTCGATGTCCACGTGTTGGCGCGCCTCGCCCTGCGCCATGATGCGCAAGGCATCGCGCTGGAAGGTCGCGGCAAGCTTTTCGATCTCGCGCGGTACGGTGGCCGAGAACATCAGGGTGCGGCGCTCTTGCGGCGCGGCGCCCAAGATGAATTCGAGATCTTCGGCAAAGCCGAGGTCCAGCATCTCATCGGCCTCGTCGAGAATCGCAGCCTTCAGGCCCGACAGATCCAGCGACTTGCGCTCGATATGGTCGCGCAGACGGCCGGGCGTGCCGACAACGATATGCGCGCCGCGGTCCAGGGCCCGCTTTTCATTGCGATAATCCATGCCGCCCACACAAGAAGCGATCTGCGCGCCTGCCGGGCCGTAAAGCCATTCCAGCTCGCGCTTGACCTGCAAGGCCAATTCGCGCGTCGGCGCCACAACCAAAGCCATCGGGCGGTCTGCGAACAGCAGGCGGTCCGAGCCGTTCAAGATCTCTGGCGCAATCGCCAGACCAAAGGCCACGGTCTTGCCCGAGCCGGTCTGAGCGGAGACCAAAAGATCCCGCCCCGCCACGCCATCAGCCAGAACAGCCTGTTGCACTGCGGTCAGGGTTTCATAGCCCTTATCCGCCAATGCCAACGCCAAAGGCGTGGCAATTGCCAAGTCCATCATCAAATTTTATCCCAAAGGGGGGGTGCATATTGCACCCGGTGTACCAAACGGCACCATCACCCTTTGCTTTGCGCCGGACCTCCCTGTCGCGACGCATCCCGGATGTTTCGGGCCGATCTGGGGGCCATACAGAGATTGGGCAGGTCTGTATAGCCCTAAATCCCGAAACAGTTCCCGGTCAGCCTTAGTCGCGCAGCAACTCGTTGATGCTGGTCTTGGACCGCGTTTGCGCATCCACCTTCTTGACGATCACCGCGCAGTAAAGGTTGATCCCGCCTTTCGACGGCATTGACCCTGCCACCACGACCGAACCCGCTGGCACCTCGCCGTACATCACTGCCCCGGTTTCGCGGTCGACAATCTTGGTCGATTTGCCGATGAAAACACCCATGCCCAGAACCGAGCCTTCGCGGATGATGCAGCCTTCGACCACCTCGGACCGCGCGCCGATAAAGCAGTTGTCCTCGATGATCGTTGGTCCGGCCTGCATCGGTTCCAACACGCCGCCAATGCCGACGCCGCCGGACAGATGCACGTTCTTGCCGATCTGGGCGCAGGAACCGACCGTTGCCCAGCCGTCCACCATCGAGCCCTCATCGACATAGGCGCCGATGTTCACAAACGACGGCATCAGGACCACGCCCTTGGCGATAAAGGCCGAGCGGCGCACGATAGAGCCTGGCACGGCCCGAAACCCGGCTTCGCGCCAATGGTTTTCGCCCCAGCCTTGCCATTTTGACGGCACCTTGTCCCACCAGTTCGACCCGCCGTTGCTGCCGGAAATCTCGTACATGTCGGTCAGGCGGAACGACAAAAGCACCGCCTTCTTGGCCCATTGATTGACATGCCAGTCGGCCCCGCGCTTTTCGGCCACCCGCAGCTTGCCGCCATCAAGCGCGGTCAGCGTGTCTTCGATGGCCTCGCGCGCCTCGCCTTTGGTCGCCGGGCTGATCGTATCACGAACCTCCCACGCCGCTTCGATTGCGGTTTCCAAAGCGGCGTAGGTCATGGCGGTCTCCTGCATCAAAATCTTTGCGCGCGTATAAGGCCAACCCCTGCCCCGTGCAATCAACCAATCGGATCGGTTGCCAGACAGCCGGCCAAATGTTTTCGTTGACAGATCACGGCAGGTTCGAGCTTACTAAACTGGTCAGTAAAGTAATTTGACCGAAGGTGCGCGCAATGCTGCAGGAACGGATCGAGGGCAAATGGCTCGCCGCCTTTCGGCGGGTGTTTGCGCTGAACGGTATTGGGCGAGGCACGCAGGTGGCGATTCTGTCCGAAACGCAGTCGCGCCCGGTGCTGGTGCAACTGAGCGAGATCGCCGCCTATGACCTTGGCGCAGAGTTCTGCATGATCTGCATGCCCACCCCGCCGCAGACAGCGCCGGTGCCGGTGAAATCGACCGGCACGTCATGGGCAATCCAGCAGAACCGTGCGGTGATCGAGGCGCTGAAGCAGGTCGATGTCGTGGTGGATTGTACGGTCGAGGGATTGATTCACGCCCCCGAATGGCCCGAGATTGAATCGGCCGGGCGTGCCCGCCTTTTGGTCATCACCAACGAACACCCTGAAATCCTTGAACGATGCGAGCCGCGCGCGGACTTGGGGCCCAAAGTTGACCTTGGCATAAAGATGCTGCGGGACGCCGCCGAAATGCGCGTCACCTCGGCGGCTGGAACCGATCTGATGATCGATCTGCGCGGAGCGCCTTGCGGTGGCACCGCCGGCTTTGCAACGACGCCGGGATCAGTGGCGCATTGGCCCGGTGGGCTTTGCCTTGCCTTTCCGGGCACCAAAAGCGTGAACGGGCGCATTGTGATGGACGTTGGCGATATGAACCTGACGTTCAAGACCGCGCTGACCAGCCAGATCGACATCACCATCAAGGACGACTTCATCACCGACATCAAAGGCGCGGGCTTGGATGCTTTGCATTTCCGCGAATACCTTCAGGCGTGGAATGACAAGAACGCTTACGGGATGTCGCATGTCGGCTGGGGGATGAACCCCGGCGCGCATTGGGTGTCGGCTTCGATGTATGACAGGCGGGACATGCAGGCGGTCGAGTTTCGGGCGATTGCAGGCTCTTTCCTGTGGTCCACCGGCGCCAATCAATATGCCGGGCGCTTTACCCAAGGCCATTTCGACTTGCCGATGCGCAACTGCACCATCGCGCTTGATGGAATTGTGGTGGTCAAGGAAGGCGTTTTGCAGAGGGAGCTTGCGCCATAAGGCGCGAGGGGGAACATGTCCGATATTGCTGATTACTACGATCTGTCCCGCATTCGCGCCGAGGTGCTGTCGGTCCTGACGCGTATCAACGCCCTCGGCCCTGCCTTTGCCGCAAGGTCCAAGGGCATTGATACCGAAGCGAGTTTTCCGGTGGAAAACTACAAGGACCTTGCCACTGAGGGGTTCCTGACCCTGACGGTGCCGACCGAATTCGGCGGGCGCGGCTTCAGCCTTGGCGAATATGCGATGGTCGGGGCCGAAATCGGCAAGTACTGCGGGGCGACGGCGCTTACCTTCAACATGCACAACTCGTCGATGATGTGGTGCCGGTTCATGTACGAATTGCCCCATCTGACCG
>JBJXGL010000323.1:0-13324 GCA_046160365.1 Aestuariivirga sp.
CTGAGAAAACAGACTGGATAGGGCGTTGGAAAACAACGAGTGCATGGCGTGATTCCTTCCTTGCAAGGGGTGGAATCTGTTTCATGAATCGTTTCAGCGCCTTATCCAACTGCGTCGAGTACGCTGACCTAGCCTCGGAGTACGGCCGTTACGGCTACCGCAGGGTCACAGCAATGCTGAATGACAACGGCATTGAAGTGGGCAAGGACCGGGTCCAGCGTATCTGGCGCCGCGAGGGGCTGAAGGTCCCGAAGAAGCAAGCAAAGCGGGCTCGTCTCTGGTTCAATGACGGATCGTGCGTCCGGCTCAGGCCCGAATATCCCAACTATGTCTGGAGCTTCGACTTCGTGGAGACGCAGACCCATGATGGGCGGCGTATCCGTCTGATGACACTAATTGATGAGTATTCCCGCAAGTGCCTGACCATCCGTGTCGCCGGGCGGATCAATGCCATCGGTGTCATAGAGACCCTAGCTGATACCATGCTGCTTGAAGGCCTGCCGACCTACATCCGTTCAGACAATGACCGCCTGAGCAGGCCGCCTCGTGCGAAGCGCGCTTGCCCCTGAAGGGCTTCGCGCTTCGCCGTCTCAGCGGCTTCCCACCTCTCATTCCGTAGGTGCTATGGGCCAGAGATGGTTGCAAAAATCCTGCGCGAGTGGCTGACAGGGCTTGGCACCAAAAGCCTTTACATTGAACCCGGATCACCGTGGGGGAATGGCTACTGTGAATCATTCAACGGAAAGCTTCGGGACGAACTACTCAATGGCGAGATCTTCTAAAGCCTCAGGGAAGCCCAGGTGGTCATTGAGCAATGGCGCGAGCACTACAACACGAAGCGTCCACACTCGGCACTCGGCTATCGACCGCCAGCGCCCCTCACTATCGCACCAAAACCAACCCCACTCGATTGGAGGCTACCCATGCAATAATCTCTCATTGCGTCTGGTACAGAATATCGGGCAGGTCAAGGAGTTCCGGCGCCCTAATTTCGGCAATGGGTCTTGCGCCGATCCAAGGGAACACATCCTTTTCGAGCCGCTGGATGATCTTTGACGCATGGCCGGGCGCCCAGTGTGACGCCTGTTTGTCGAACCACTCGCGTGCCACTATTTCGAAGCTGTTGGCCGCGCGCTCTGCGCCTGCGGCCTTCTGCAGCTTCAGAGTTTCCGAGGGATCGATGCCATCTGCCAGGAGCTAGCAAGCCACATCGCGCTTTGCCCTCGCTTCCTTGAGGCTCGCATCCGGAAAGACGCCGAAGGAAAGGCGCTTCTCCTTTCCGCCGTGGCGGTACTTGAAGCGCCACCCTTTTCCGCCCGAAGGGGCTATCTTAAGGTAGAGGCCCCCAGCATCATAGAGCTTCTTTGGCTTCTCGCCGGGCTTGGCATTGCGGATCGTCGTGTCTGTCAAAGGCATTGGGGGCAACTCCTTCAGGGGTTCGCTATGTTGCCCCCAAAGTTGCCCCCAGCTGTCAATCAACGCCCTTGGACAGCATTGGACGAAAAACCCAGAAAAATCCCACACAACTCGCGTTGTCTAGGGCTTCACTGAACGTCTTTGGAAGGGAAACTGGTGGAGCCAGGCGGAATCGAACCGCCGACCTCTTGAATGCCATACCCATTTTGACGATTCTCCCTCCTTCACTAAAATTCATTATATTTCACAAAATCAATTAGATAGCGCCTCGCGATTGCACGGCTTGTCCAATTGCCACCCACCGTTTTCACTCTAAGTTGGTTGCTAGATGGTTGCTAGAAAACTGGCAGACTTGCAATGGCCTCGGTTCGCAAACGCATCACCAAATCGGTCGTGGACAGCATGAGCCCTGGAGACCTTGTCTGGGACACCAAGCTGCTTGGCTTCGGCGTGCGGTTCCAGCGGCGGGACAAGGTATTCATCTATAAATGCAGGATCGGCAACCGGCAGCGGTGGTTCGCCATCGGCAAGTATGGCCAGCCATGGACGGTGGCCGAGGCAGAGAACCGGGTGAAAGCCATTCAAGGCGATATCGCGAATGATCTCGATCCGGCGGCCATACGAGACGAACGCGCCAAGAACCCCACGTTGCGGGAGGCAGGAGCGGTGTTCCTGGAGACGGTCGTGTCCAAACGGCGCAAGGCGACGCAGGTTATTTATCGCGATTTCTTGAGTCGGCT
Organism: Aestuariivirga sp.; assembly: GCA_046160365.1. Classification (GTDB taxonomy): domain Bacteria; phylum Pseudomonadota; class Alphaproteobacteria; order Rhizobiales; family Aestuariivirgaceae; genus Aestuariivirga. Next base: position 2,157 of record JBJXGL010000323.1, read on the forward strand.
GATTTATCCGAAACTTGGCGATATCAAAGTTGCACAGATCAAGTTCAGCGACTTAGCGTTGCTTCACTACGGCCTGCGCAACACGCCCATCACCGCCAATCGCGTGATTGCCGCGCTGTCGGCACTGTTCTCCTGGTGCGAGCGCACTGGGCTTCGCCCCAAGCATTCCAACCCGGCACAAGGCGTCGAGCGCTTCGAGGAACGCAGCAGGGAGCGCTTTCTCTCACCGCGCGAACTCAAGCGGCTCGGCATGGCCCTGGCGCGGGCTGAGCGCAACAAGACCGAGTCGATCTACGCACTGGCGGCGGTCCGGCTGTTGATCTTCACGGGCTGTCGGCGGAGCGAAATCCTGGAGCTGCGGTGGAAAGACGTGAGCGTCGAGCGTGCCATGCTCTTCCTGGCCGAGACCAAGACAGGTGCAAGGCCTGTCTATCTGTCGGCTCCTGCTCTATCTGTGTTGGCGTCCGTTCCGAGGGTCAGCAACAACCCCTTCGTCATCGTTGGACAGCAAGACGGACAGCATCTCGTCAATCTCCGCAAAACGTGGCTTCGCCTCTGCAAGGTCGCAAGGCTCAGAGATGTGCGCATCCATGACCTACGCCATTCCTTTGCCAGCATAGGCGTAAGCGGCGGCGCATCCCTCCCCATGATCGGCAAGCTCTTGGGACATGCCAAAAATTCGACGACCGAGAAATATTCACATCTCGCAGCCGATCCCGTCCGCGCCGTCAATGAAGCGATGGGCAACCAGATCGCTGCGATGCTGCATGGGCAAAGAGGAAGCGTGATAAAACTCAGATCGGTAAGCGGAAATTAGATTTGCGAAACCCGAAAGGATCAAGAGACACCCAACAATTCAAACAATTGGGTCTTTCAGCCCTTCCCGTCGATATTGTCTCGGTGCCGCGCAATCCGCCGGTTGGGAGCTCCGGCCTCACGCTGCAAATGGCAATGCCGGGCCTTCTGGCACGATGCCACCAGGATTCAAGGCCTTAATCGAATAGTAGCCGCGCTTGATGTGATCGATGTTGACTGTCTCCCGCACGCCGGGCACGGCCAGCATTGCATCAATGAATGACGAGAGCCTCGGATAGTCGGCGATGCGCCGGAGATTGGTCTTGAATAGGCCGTGGTAGGCGGCGTCGAAACGCACCAGCGTCACGAAAAGACGGATGTCAGTTTCCGTGAGCCGTTTGCCGAACAGGTATGGTCCGCTCTTGCCCAGGCGTGTTTCCAGCGCATCGAGCATGGCGAAGACGCCGTGGAATGCCTCTTCGTAGGCGACTTGTGTCGTCGCAAATCCGGCGCGATAGACGCCGTTGTTCAGCTTTGTGTAAAGTTCCTCATTGAGAGCGTCGATGGCGCTCTGCAAATCCAACGGATAGAGGTCGATGCTGTTCCTCGCCAATGCCCCGAAACCGGAATTGAACATGCGAACGATGTCGGCCGATTCATTGTTGACGATGGTGCCATGCCGCTTATCCCACAGCACAGGCACAGTGGCGCGTCCGGTGAAGACGGTATCGGCCTTGGTGTAAAGCTCATGCATGTACTCGGCGCCGTTGACGGTATCTGGGATCGCGCCTGGATAGTCGCCGAAGCGCCAGTCTGGCCACGCCCGAAGTAGACGTCAGCCGGGGTGAGGTTGGCGATGCTCTCGTGGTATCGCAGATGATTGTAGTGAGCGACGAAGTCGCCGATCTTGGTTTCAAGATCGCCGGGCAGATAATAGTTCTCGAGCAGGATGCGGTTCTTGAGGGTCTGATGCCAGCGCTCGATCTTGCCTTGGGTCTGGGGATGCAGCGGAGCACCTCGGACATGGCCCATGCCCTTGTCCTTGAGCCAATCGGCCAAATCACCGGCGATGTAGCTCGAACCATTGTCGCTCAACAGCCTGGGACGGTGAACGACCCTGGCGGTATCGATCCCTGCCGCCTGCAGGGCCATGGTCAGCGTATCGGTGACATCGGTGGCCTTCATCGTCGTGCACAGCTTCCAGGCGACGATGTAGCGGGAGAAGTCGTCGAGCACGGTTGACAGATAGAACCAGCCCCAGCCGATGACCTTCAGGTAGGTGAAGTCGGTCTGCCAAAGCTGGTTAGGAGCTGTGGTTTTGTCCTTGAACTCGTCCGCAGCCTTGATGACGATGAAGGCCGGGCTGGTGATCAGATCATCGGCTTTGAGCAACCGATAGACGGAAGCCTCTGATACAAAATATTTTTCCGTATCGATGAAGCGCACGGCCAATTCCCGGGGCGACAGGGTTGGCTCGTCGAGGGCGAGCTTCACCACCCGATCCCGGACCGCATCTGGAATCCGGTTCCAGACGCGGCCAGGCCATGGTCTGCGATCCTCCAGGGCCTCGGGGCCGCCCGATCGATACCGATCATACCAGCGATAGAAGGTGGGCCGTGCAATGCCGAGCTTCTCCAGGGTCCCTCGCACCGGCAGGTACGATTGCTCGACCAGCCGGATGATCTCCAGCTTCTCAGATGCGGAGTATCTCATTCCACGTCTCCCCCATCCGCGATCATGCTTTTTTTGAGCAGGCGCGGCTCGAGTGCCTGCTCTGCAACGACTTCCTTCAGTGCCCGTGCTTCGCGGCGCAGATCCTTGACCTCGCTGCTGGTCGCAGCCCGTGCCGTATCCCCGGCCAGGCGCCGCTTCCCGGCCTCCAGGAACTCCTTCGACCAGCTGTAATACAGGCTCTCGGCGATCCCCTCTCGCCGGCAAAGCTCGGCGATACTGTATTCGCCGCGAAGCCCATCCAGCACGATCCGGATCTTCTCTTCGGCCGAATGGTGCTTCCTGGTGGCCCGCCGGATGTCTTTCACAACCTGCTCGGACGATGTCGATGGTGTCTCGGATTTCTGTCTCATCTGCGTCTCTCCATGGAGCTACGATGAGCCAGAAATCCTCCCTTCCTCAAGCCATCCAATCTGTCTCAACAGCGCTGATGCCGGACAGGCCGGTGGTGTTGTCGCGGGAAGCGGGATGGGAATCAAGTCCCGTGCGCTGCACTGGCGCGAATTTGCCTTGCAACAAAGGCTTCGCGTTCGCCATGTAGTTTTGATCGACAAACTCGATCCCATAGGCTGGCGGGGTGCGTGCCGCCGCCTCGTTACCCGCAGCCGGCGGCTGGTGCGCCGAAACACCGGCGATCCGGCTTGACTTCGCGATGAAAGCGCGGCTGATCAAAGTTTCAGATACCCCCGAAGCAAGTCTTTGGCCGACGATACCTTATCCCGCACGAATGTCTCGCCTTGATCGAAGGACTTTGCCGCCGTCGCGGCCGCCGTATCGATTGCGGTATCGACGCCAGCAACGACCTTTCCAATGGTTGCCTCCACCTTCACCTTGACGTCGTGGGCCGTCTCGGAGGCGGCCTGCTTGCCAGCATCGACGAGCTTCGCGGCATCGGCCTTCGCGGCATCGACCCTGGCCTTTACCGCAGCTTTGACTTGAGCCGCCTTGGCGTCGACTTTCACATTGAGCGTCTTCTTGCCCTCGGCGAAATCTCTTTGCGTGTGCGCATAGGCTTGCGAAAATCCCTCGCCACGGGCAAGGCCCGCCGCGACGTTCAGCGCGATCGCGTAGCCGCCAACCACCGGCCCGTACTTCCCTGCCATGGCTTCCTTGTCTTGGCCAAGATCGAACGCCGCATCCGCGAGGCCGCTCCCCGCCCGATCTGCCCATGAGCCTTTGCCCGCTTTGCTGGCCTTGTTGAGAGCCTTCTCGAAATCGTCGCCAGAGGCAACGTCGGCGATGATGCCAGTGACCTGTGTGTAGCCTTGGATCCACGGTCCCAAACCACCCGACTCCATGTCCTTGCCGAGGCGATCGATGCTGCGCGTGTCTCCGGTAAATGCGGCCTTGCCGAGCGCGTGCCAACTGCGCGCGCCTCCGGTGATGGTCGTGCTGACGATGTTCGAAGGCACGAGTTCGGCAGCGCCATAAGTGACATCCTGAACAGGTTGCGGCGCACCGAGGGCCTGGGCGCCGGTGTTGAGCAATTGCACTGCCGCGCCAACAGGCCCGGTTGGCGCGGCCCGGTTCGCGATCAACCCGCCGCCAACAGTACCAATGGTGGTGGCGAGCGCCTCCCCTTTGCCCTGCCCGGAGTTTATCGCGTTGTCATATGCATTCGCGGCGTTCACCACCGTGGCCAAGGAACCGCCCCTCAAATTCGCGGTCAAGGTCACTCCGGCCCGTGTTGCCGCCTTGGCGTTCGCTTCGCTCTCGCTCAGGCCCTGGGCGAGATATTCCTGCTTGTAGCGCTTGAAATCGCGAATTGCGGCGAGGCCCATGTCCGCCTTGTTCAGCGCGGATGTGGCCCGGTCCGCTCTGCTGACGGGCGTTCCCGCTGGCTTCGCCGGATCATGTGCGGGCGCCCTCTTTGCCGGCGCGGGGGCTTGTGTTGCCGGCTCGCTATCCGCATGCACGACAAGCGCGGTGGCGGGTTTGCCCGGCTGGGAGCCAGTTTTCGCCACCGGCGGCGCGTTCGAAACATGATCGCCTTCGCTGGTTCCAGCCGAGGGCGGCGTGCCGAGCGCCTGCTTCGCTAACGCCGAGGTGTTTGCAGCGTGGTCGCCGTCGCTGGCTCCAGTCGTGGGCAGCAAACTGGGTGGTTGCGTCGTGCCGCCGATGGGAGCTTCCGGGTTGCGCCACGAAAATGTGCTCTTCTGCCGAAGCTTGACTGGCTCGTCTGGCCCAACGGCATCCGGCTTCCGCTGGGATGCCTCGCGCTTGCCAACGGCGGTTGGGTCCGAGACCTCCAGGATCGTCCCTTTCGCCTTGATCGTCTCGCCCGCGTCGGTCGCTTTCAAGGCGGGCGCATGCGTTGTGAAACCTTCGACCTCATGGATACCGAAGTCCTTGGCGAATTCGGGAACCCGTTTCTGACAGCGCGCGCACACTTCCTGGTCGCCAAAGATTGTCATCTTGGCGCCGGCGAGGCCATTGTCCATGGTGAAGCCGGCGGCCTTCAACTGCTTCAACACGACATCTTCGGCGTGGTCGCCGCCCGGCACGTTTCGCGCTTGGAACACATGCACCTTCCCGTCGGCGGTCGTGACCTGAATAGTGACAAACGTGTGCATCGGGGAACCTAGAATGGCTCCTTCATAGGCCGCCAGGGGCGCGGCTTTATCGGGATTCGCTTTCGCGAATTTCACGGCGGCAATCTGTTCGTCAAGCGCCGATATGTTCCTTTCGATACGCGCCTTTTTCGCAGGAGTGAGTTTTCCGGTAAGCTGCTTTGCAAGTTCCTCGCGCTGATCGTTCAGTCGCTTCTCGTCTTTGAGCTGCGGCGCCGACACCAGTCGAATCCGATTTTCCAGCCGCTCAATCCGGCGCTTGGAATTTGCGATCTTCTTGTCCAGGCGCGCACGCTCGGTTTCGTCCGTGGCCGCGTTACGCTGCTGTTCGAATTCTCCAATGCGGCCGGTTTCTTTCTTGATCTCCATCCTGAGTTCGCCGGCGAAATCGAAACCGCGCTGGGCAACGTTCAGATCGAATCCTTCGGTGGAGTCTTCGGCTGTGGAGATCGGCTGATTAGGCGGAACCATCGTGTTCTTGGTTCCGGTATCGACCGCAGGATTGTTGTTGGCCGCGCCGAGGTCGAGGTCGATCTGGTCCCCATGTGGCTTCGCGGCCGGTGCTGCGATTGAGGTTTCTTCAACGTGCGTCGGCGGCTTGGGGACTATGGTTGTGGCGGCGGGCGGCTCCGCCGCCGTAGTGGCGGGTGGCTTAGCTGATGTCTTTGCGATTGCCCCCTCAACATCGAGCGCAGTCTGCGCTGTTCTACCTCGAATCTCGAGACCCGTCTTCTTAGCGGCCGCGATCGTTCGATACTTCTCGGCGTGTTTGGTTCCCTTCGGTGCCGTTCCTCTGGGTCCACCTTCTGTAATGTAGATATTGCCAGGATCGAGGGCTCTTTCGGGTTGCCCCTTGATGAGTTCTCCTTGACGCAGCTTCGACTTTACGTCCTCCAAATGCTCCAGCTGCATCCCGCTCTCGGGGGCAGCGCCTTTTTTCAGCCTGGATATGTCGTCCGGTTTCGATGGGTCGTCCGACTTCTTATAGTCGTAGGAGGGGTTTGCACCTTCCTTTCTGTAGAACGCCTTGCGCGCACGATCCCTCATCCTGTCCGCGAAGTCTTCTCTGTCGGCATCGGACGGCAGGCCCTGCAAATGCTTCCGGAAGTGCTCCTGTGCTTCTCCGAATGTGCCGAACTTCTGTCTAAACTCCCGTTCGAGCATCCCTTTCACCGCCGCCTCCCAGTTCGGCAGCGCGGGACTCTCGCTGATGAAGTTGAAAGGCGTATGCCCCGGCGTGGGGACAGGAGGCTTGCTTGCGCTATCGGGATCGCTCGGTTCGCGCATCAACATCCTCGGCTGCGGAATGCGCGACTGTTGCACCACGTGTGTCAGCTCATGGGCAAGCAGCCGCCGCCCCTCGTGCGTCCCGGGCGCGAACTTACCGTAACCAAACGCGATGCTCTGACCCACTGTGTAGGCACTGGCGTTCATGTCTCGCGCGGACTGCACCGCGGCAGCATCCGAATGCACCCGAACGCGCGAAAAATCATGCCTGAAGCGCGACTCCATAAAAGTGCGGGTTGCCTGGTCGAGGGACTGACCGGGGGATTGAAGGACTTCGTTGACGACTGGCGATACCGCCACTTGCCCCGTATCGTTGTCCTGAACGGTCTTAGTCTGCACGCGCACCGGGTGCGCTTGTTCTGTTGGGCGCCTGAAGTACGATCCGCTGGAAGGGCTAGTGCGCTGAAGTCGCGACTCGGTCATGTGCATCACCTGTTCAGCAATGCCGTCTGCTTCCAGTTCGTATGCGTTCCCCGCTTTGTTTATCGTCAGTTTCGTCTGATCAGAGTTGAGCCCTTGGCGTTGCACTGACGCGAACTTGCCTTGCAGCAATGGCATGGCTCCCGACACAAGGCCTCGATCGACGAAATCAATCCCATAGTCCGGCGGAGCAAGGGCCGCAGCTTCGTTGCCTGCCGCGGGCGGTTGTTGCCTCGCGGCGTCGGCTGTCCGGCTTGTCTTGGCAGCCGAGGTGTGGCCGGTCATGGCATCAGCCCCCCTTGCCTTCCTTCACGTGCTCGCGCCTTATCCCGCGCTCGAGCGTTTCGAGTGTCACGAGGCCACCGCCGCTCTCCAGCGCCTGCAGCGAGGCATAGCGCACGACATTCATAATCGCTCCGCCGCACAGCTCATACTGCGCCGCGATCTTCTCTAGGTCCACCGATTTCTCTAGCTGCGCCTTCGGCGAGAAGCCCTGCCGCCACAGGCGCAACCGCTCTTCGGGGCGGGGCATCGGAAAATAGACGATCGATTCGAAGCGCCGCGCGAACGCGCTGTCGATGTTTTCCTTCTGGTTGGAGGCGAGGATGGCGATGCCGTCGAAGGTCTCGATGCGCTGGAGCAGGAACGAGACTTCCTGGTTGGCGTAGCGGTCGTGCGCATCCTTGGTCTCGCTGCGCTTGCCGAACAGCGCGTCGGCCTCGTCGAAGAACAAAATCCAGCCCTTGTGCTGCGCCTGGTCGAACACGCGCGCCAGGTTTTTTTCGGTCTCGCCGATATATTTGGACACCACGAGCGACAGGTCCACCTTGTACACCTCGCGTCCGGTGGACCGGCCGAGCAGGCACGCGGTCATCGTCTTGCCGGTGCCCGGCGGTCCATAGAAGAGAGCGCGGTAACCGGGCCGCAGTTTTGCCTCCATGCCCCAGTCCCGCATCAGCGTATCTCCGTGGCGCAACCAGATCTCGATCTCCCGCACCTGGGCGAGCGTGCCGGGATGCAGCACGAGGTCGCTCCAATCGAGCTTGGTCTCGATGTGGCGGGCAGGAAAATCCACGCTCAGATCGGGTCTTCGGGGATGTCCAACAGTGAGCCGGCCGAGGCATTCCTCCGAAAGCCGCAGTTGGGCCTTCATCAAGGGCTCGCCCTGGCCCTGCGGAATGGGCCGCAGGATGTCATGTTTGACGAAGTAGTGATCGCGCTCGAACAGCGCTTGCAGCGCCAGGCGGATTTCCAGATCGGCGCCCGCGAGGATGAAAACGAGCGTGTCGCCGGTGGGCACGAAATCGCCGCCGGCGTCGCGGAGACCACCGAATTCGGTGAACTTACGGTCGAAGGTCTTGTTCTTGGTATGGAACACGTCAAGCAACTGCGGCCGCAGGTGCGGCACAAGGCCGAGCACGATGGCAGCGCGTTCGGCGAAAGACGGCTCGTAATGCCGCAAGAAACTGGCGTAGGCGGACGCAGATTCATCGAAGTCAGGTGGTGTGATCTCGAACACGCTCTTGCTGTCCGCCTCTGCCGGCGTGCCGAAGTAGAGCTTGAAGCGCGCATCGAGCAGGCGCGCGAACCACGCCAGCTCGCGCTCGAGATCGCGGGCGTTGAGCCCAAGCGGAGAAGGGTTGACCTGAGGCGCGTTCATCGGTTTCGTTCCGCGCTACCACTCGACCTGCATCATCGTCTCCATCCACGGCAGTCTCACGATGCCGAAATTCCAGGGAAAGCGGTCGAGCACGATATCATGGGTCAGGCGCTCAACGCACAGCAGCCAGTTGCCGTCTCGTGTGCCGAGCTGGCCTTTGCGCAACAGAAAACTGCCGCGAAATCCGGCGGGGGACATCCCGCGTAGGATTGGCGCATGCTCGATTACTGCGGCGAGCATATCGTTGCACTCCTCGATTTCCGCCGCCGTGATCTCTGCGCCGTAGTCGAAGACCTCCTCGGGCGCAATCCCGCACAGCACTTTGTTCAGCGGCAGCAGGAATTCCGGCGGCGATTCGTCCGCGCTGGCGATGTATTGCAGTAGCCCGGCCGCGCGCATGGCCGCCGCCTTGTCCTTGAAACGCTTTTCCTCGATCAGGCCCAGACGCTTGAAGAAGCTCTCGAGAAATGGCCAGAGGATTACCAGGCCCGAATTCTCGACATAGAGTTCGCCGGCATCACTAAAGCTTGACGTGGCAGGCGGGCCCTCCTCGCGTGCGCTGGCACCCTCTCCAAGGACGTCCAATTCCTCGATCACGTCGAGCAGCTTTGCGCCAAGCGCGGAACTCTCCGCGGCAGACAGGCCCGGCGGCGCAGATTGCTGGATCAGTCTCCCGTGGTGCTCGACGAGACCGGGCGCAAGGAGATTCTCTTCGAGCGCGGCGCGCAACAGTGCCGTAAGCGCGTCAATCGTAGCGCCGTTCAGCATCTCGCTGCCCCTCGCGAAGGCGAATGCCGCGCCGGCTTGTGAACTGAGTCGCGCGGGAAGGCGATCCAGCACTTGGCGCAGCCGCGCCCACATCTCTGCTTGCGGCATCAGCATCTGCTCGAGCCGCGCCAGGCCTTGCATCAGCCCATCATACGTTGGCAGTCCCGGCGAAGGCGAACCAGCCGGGTGTTCGCGCCAAAGCATTTCCGTAGTGTCGCGCGGCCCCGGCTGCACTGGCACGGCACCATCGCCATATGCCAGGCGCAGATCGGCGAGCAGCGCGCGGTAGTCCGTTTCCAGATGGCGGGCCATCCGCGCCAGGATCAATCGAAACAAACCGGGCGCGCCGGAAATCGCCCTGTCGCCTCCGCCGGCCGCGCGCAAGACTTCCTCCCACCAGAGACTTCTCGCGGCGCGCGGAGAATGGCCGCGAGCGCGGCTCACGGATTCCAGCCCAGCTATCCATTGCGCAGGCGAGCCAGGCCCGGACAAGACCGGCGCCATGATCGCTGTCAATTCGTCGAGCAGGCGATCGGGGTAGGCCCGCGCGATCCGGCGCAGCATCCGTTCTGGATCGCGTGCCGCGCCAACTGCCCCGCGCAGGAGCCTCGGGGCGCGTCTCATCAGATCTTCCAGGTTCGCTTCGAGCAGACCGCGGTCGAGCCGCTCGGCCCACCACGGCACGGTTCCGGTCGCGATGAAGTAGTTGAACAGTTCCAATGCGGAATCGTTCTGCGGCGCGGCGCCGATAGCGTCCGCCAGCTGGCGGCTGAACGCAGCTTCGAAACGGCCGGCCATCGAGGATTCGAGCGCCTCCAGCGCCGAAGTGCCGAGATCGATTTCCAGCTTGTGGATCCGGTAAATTCTGCCAGGCGTAGCCAGTTCCGTGCACACCTTGTCAATCACTGGGAGCAGCCGGTTGTAGCAAGCGCCGCGCAGTTCCGCCTGCATGCGCCATGCCGCCTCGGGCGGGCAGCCGCGAACTTCCAGCACCTGGCGCATTATCTTATGCTGTTGAGCGGTCATGGATTCCACGTTCAGGGAGCGGGCCGGACGGAAACCGCCACGCTCACCACGCGTTCAACCTGCATGCCGTCATCCGCGAGGCGTGTCACCAGCACTTCAAAGACAGCATCGGATCTGACCGGATCGGTGGTGACGACAACTTCGCTGCCATCGCCGGTAATCGCCGATCCAACCGGCGCCCCCTTGAGCATCACCTGATATCGGTCTTGCGGACTGCTTGCGGGAATCACGATCTTCGCACTGCTCCCGAAATCGATCTCGGGTTTGTCGGCATGGATGGCGGGAACCGCGGCGATTGCGGCGCTTTTGGCCATCTTGGCTTCAACGGCTGTTTGCGCCTTCATGGCGCGGCTGGAAAGGCTGCTGCCAGTTGCGACCGGAGTGATGCCGAGAAGCGGCAAGCGGGGGAACTTCGTCGCGGGGCTGTTCCCGGGGGCCACAGCCCCCGCATCGGCATCGGCCGCGACGACAAAATCGATTTCCATGCCGAGCTGGCCCACGCCCTTGTTTTGCATCGCATCCCGCGCATCGCGTTTGTGGAAGTAGGCGGGCAGAAGGAATTCCGCGCCGGGGGGAGGCGGCTGGAAATAATAGAAGACTCCGGGTTGGCCGTTGGATACTTCGATGGTGTCGCCCGACTTTGCGCCCTCCACCGGCACCCGCAGCTTGAGCGCCCGCGCCGGATCGGGACGGACCAGGACTGCCGCGGGCTGGGCCAAGCGGATCGACGAGGCAATGGTTGCCGGCGCATCGGGATTGACCTGATGCTCCTTCAATGCCTGCACGATCACCATAGTGTCGTCCATCAAAGCCCCAACCGTCAGCCTGAGGTCGCCGCCGGAACCGGGCACCGGACCGTCTCCAACTGGCACATAGCCCTCGGGAATGACGCTGGATGGCGAAGGCTTTGC
>JBJXGL010000324.1:0-4978 GCA_046160365.1 Aestuariivirga sp.
CCGGCCGCTGCTGCCGCTGGAGCCGCAGCCGCGCGCCCTGGTGCGCCGGATGGTGCTGGAGGCGGAGAGCCAGATGCCCAAGGCCGGGAGCGAGCTGATGGATCAGACGCTGTACCGCCCCAAGGACGTGCCGGAGGATTCCGCCAAGATCGCCGCGGCGATGGAGGCGATGGCGGCGGAGCTGGCGCGCTGGGAGGGCTATCTGGCCGGCGGGAAGTCGGCGGGCGGGGCCGGCGGCGGCGATTTCCTCGCGGGCACCATGACCCTGGCGGATTTCGCGCTGTTCCCCTGGGTGCGCATCCTGCGTCGGCTGCAGCAACGCCTGCCCCACATCAAATCCGGCGACAGCATCCCCAAGGGGCTGCAGGCCTGGATGGGAAGGATCGAGGCGCTGCCCTATTACGAGAAGACCGTGCCGCCCCATTGGAAGGGGTGAGGTGGGGGTGAGGCCGTAAGGTTTCACGCGGAGACGCGGAGACGTGAAGGGGCCGAGTTCCCGCGCATGCCTTGCCGGGTTGTCTCGGTGCAGTCCCCTCCGCCGTCCGCGCGATCGCGGAGCGATCGTCGCGCCGCGGGGGAGAGCCTGCCCCGGACTTGATCCGGGGGTTAGGGAGGGGGCCGGCCCGCTGGACGATCCCGCGGAGGTCGAATCCGAGCGATCTACCCCATGTCCAGCGGGAACTCCGGCTGGACGGGGCGATCCGGAGTGACCGAGGAGACGGCATACCGTATGCGCCGCGCCGCGCATTTTGCAGCTATTTTCCCGCCGATTTTTTGCCCCTAACTCTTTCTGCACAGGGGACAATACGCGGATAGGCGCGAAATCTGGGGGACCCAGTTTTTGGGGATCGATGCCATGCAAGCGAATTACCTGGTTTTGGGGTGGGGTTGGCTTAGTCCATTCGAGGTGATGTGCCCGTGTCATGGGATGCGTAGTTCTGTGATCGCGCGCTTCCGGGCGGAGTTTGCCCGAATGACAGTATAGAACATTTCAGGAACAATTTCCAGCTTTAGCCTCATCCCATAAATCAGAGGTTGTAGCCCAGCTTCGTTACTCGTGGCCGATCCGGAGCGCCGTGTTAAGAAAATGGCATGGCGAAGAACGAAGCCTTTTCGCGCGTGCTTATCGACGCCCAGCTAAAGGATGCCGGTTGGAGCATGACCGACGGCCGCAGCGTCCGGTACGAGTACGTCCTGCCGGATGGCACCAAGGCCGACTACTTGCTCGCCGACCGATATGGCCACGGCATGGCCGTCGCTGAGGCCAAGCGCACGTCGATCAATCCCGTCGAGGCAGAGGGGCAAGCGCTCGAATATGCGCAGAAGGCCAAGGTGCCTTTCATCTTCCTGGCCAACGGTCTGGATGTCTGGTTTTGGGAGCATGAGCGCGAAGCGCACCCACGGAAGATCTCCACGTTCTATGGACAAGGCGACCTTGAACGGCACATCGCTTCGCGAAAAATCCGCAACGATCCGCTAGCGATCCCCATAGATCGCAAAATCGTCGAGCGTGGCTACCAGACCGATTGCATCGATACGCTTTGCAAGGAGTTGAACACCGGCCGGCGGAAACTATTGGTGGAGATGGCGACGGGCACGGGAAAGACGCGGCTTGCCGCCGCCTTCATCAAGCGCCTGTTCCAGGCAAATGCCATTACGCGCGTTCTGTTTCTTGTCGATCGGATCACCCTGGCGCACCAGACCGAGGATGCATTCTCCGAGCATCTGCCGGACTACCCGGCCTATGTGCTGCGCGCCGGGCGCCGGTTTCAGGATGAGAAGCTGATCACCATCACGACCCTGCAAAGCATGATCAATATCTATCGCCAGTACTCGGCGGGATATTTCGACCTGGTGATTTCAGACGAATGCCACCGCAGCATCTATGGCAAGTGGTCCGGTGTCCTCAAACACTTTGACGGAATCCAGCTTGGCCTCACGGCTACGCCTTGCTCGGTGCCGCAGGCCGTCATCGATGGATTGCCTGATGAAGATGATCGACAGTCAATCAGGGACACGCTGCGCTTCTTCGAATTGGAGCGGCCGACATACCGTTACACCCTGAAGGAGGCGATCAACGAGGGCTATCTGGTGCCCTACAAGATCTACAAGGCCAAGACCGTCAAGACGGCGGCTGAAGACGGATTCGAGGTTCGGCGCGATGAACTGGACTGGACGGCCATGGACGAAGAGACCCGCCGGGAATTCGAAGCCCTGTTCGACGACAAAGACACGATCCTGGTCGATCCTAACAGCCTGGAACGCAGGTTCACGATTCCCGAGCGCAACCGGGCAATCGTGCGGGAGTTCCGCCAAGTGTTGGAACGCGGCTTCACCGGCGACGACGGCATTCATCGCTATGCGGCGGATGGCAAGACCATCGTCTTTGCCGTGACCAAGAAGCACGCGGCGACATTGGCTCACATGTTCGATCAAGCTTTCGCCGACAAGAAGCCGTCGCCCAATACAAGGTACGCCGATTTCGTCGTCTCCGATACGGCAGGCGGCAGCGATGATATGCCTGACGCAGCCATGCGGCTGAAGCGCTTCGTCAAGGAAGACTATCCGCGCATCATGGTGTCCGTGAATATGCTGGACACCGGCTTTGATCTTCCGGAAGCCGTGAATCTGGTGATGGCCCGCTTCACCAAGTCGGCGATTCTCTATCGGCAGATGCGCGGCCGCGGCACCCGCCGCGCCGATCACATCAAGAAAACGGATTTTACGATCTTCGATTTTGTCGGGGTCACGGATTTCCACGGCGACGATGGGGAGGAACCGGAAGGCGGTTTCGTTGTCCACTACACGCCGAAGGACGGCCCTAGCAAGCCGCGCATGCTCCTGGAACTCAACATCCACGATCAGATTGACCCGACAACGCGGGGATGGATTACGCTTGACGGCGACGGCAACGAGATTCGCACAGAAGCCGGCGAGGCACGGGCAAATGATTTGGGGGTGCGGTTAGAGGCATGGCTGCTAACACGCCAGGGCCTGACGGCAGAGCAACGGCGGCTGTTGAGAATGGTCGGTGAACAGATCCGGGCTAACGCATTGAGCATGGAGAGTTTCGGAGCAGAACGATTTACCGAACACCCCTTCAGTACACAGGGCGGGCTCGATCGGGCGATGCAGGTATTTGGTGGGCATAGCGCTCTGGAATCGATGCTGGATGAAATGAACGAAGCGGTGTTTGCCGAGGACGCCACTGTCTCAGCGCATTTCCGCGGCGCGCCGCCGCGAGTCGCCAATTGACGAAACGCTGCATCAGGTATAAGTAATACCTATTCTAATATAGGTAATACGGTGACTTCATGAGCACGTTGGTGACACGCAAGGGGCAGGTGACGATCCCCAAGCCGGTACGCGACCTGCTGGATATCAAGCCGGGGACGGCCGTAGATTTCAAGTTGGGCGCGAACGGCCAGGTCATGCTGACCAAAGCCGGGGGCCGGCGGCGCAAATTGAGCCGCTTTGCCCGCGTTCGCGGCAAGGCAACAGGCGGTTTGAGTACGGACCAGATCATGGCGCTGACTCGCGGCAAGGATTGAGCGCCGGTGATACTGGTCGACACGAATGTCTTGCTCGATCTCGTTACGGATGATCCGGTCTGGGCGAACTGGTCGCAGACGAAGTTGGAGGCCGCGTCCCTCGACGGCGATCTCGCAATAAACGCCATTGTCTATGCCGAGTTTTCCGTCGGGTTTCAGCGCATCGAGCAGGTCGATGCCGTTCTCGCGACAACCGGCTTGCGTCTTGAACCGATCCCGACCGCTGCCCTATTCCTCGCCGGCAAGACGTTCCAGCGCTACAAGAAGAGTGCCGGAACGCGGAGCGGCGTCCTTCCGGATTTCTTCATCGGGGCACATGCAGCGGTGGCGGGAGCCGCGCTTCTGACCCGCGACCCCGAACGAATTCGGACATACTACCCGACCGTGGAACTCATGACCCCGTGACGATAGGCGGAGCCGCGAAAGGAACATGCCCCTCACCCCCGAAATGCGGCGCGGGATCGATCAGATCCGCGACTATCTCTATGGCGGCGGCTATCCGGATCCCGTGGGCAATGCCGAGCAGCTTTCGTTTCTGTTCTTCTTCTACCTGATCGAGGGCATCGACCGGGACAATGCGTTGCGCGCCAAGGCGGCCAAGCGGGAGCAGGACAGCGTTTTTGCCGGCAAGTGGAACCTGAAGAACCCGCTAAACGCACCAAAGCCGGATCAGAAGACGATCCCCAGGGAGCGATTCCGCTGGAGCGTCTGGGCGCGCGCCATGTCCGGCGAGACGCTGGTGCGGTTCGTGCGCGACGAGGTTTTTGCCTTCTTCGCCGAAGTTGCCGAGAAATCGGCGGTCAATTTCATGGATGGGGCGCGGCTATCGATCGATGAGCCCACCGTGCTGACCCAGGTTGTTACGCTGATCGACGGGTTGCGGCTCGATCAGGCCGATGCCGATACCAAGGGAGATCTGTTCGAACATGTGCTGAAGCAGATCAAGCAGGCGGGTGAACTGGGTCAGTTCCGCACACCGCGGCACATTATCCGCGCTATCGTCGAGATGATCGATCCCAAGATCGGCGAGACAATTTATGATCCGGCGGCGGGCACGGCGGGGTTTCTCGTCGCCGCCTACAACCATATCCGATTGGCGAACTCCTCACCCGATAGCATTGAAACCGTCGAGATGGACGGCAAGCGGATCACCCGTGGCCATGGCGACCGCTTGTCGCGGGCACAGTTCGAGAAGCTGTCGAACGACACGTTCTATGGAAACGATGTCGATCCAAAAATGGTGCGCTTGGCCACCATGAACCTGACGCTGCGCGGCCTCGCTAATGTGCGCATCCTCAAACGCAATGTGCTGACGACGACGCTCGATCGTCAGCAGAAGGCGGCGCTGCATCTGCCGCAGGCAGGTTTCGACGTGGTGCTGGCGAATCCGCCATTTTCCGGCAAGGTGGATACAGATCGCATTGTTG
>JBJXGL010000325.1:0-9567 GCA_046160365.1 Aestuariivirga sp.
AGGATTGCGGCATCGATGCCGGACTGGCGCATCAGTTCGCCGGAACCTGCCACCGTGGCGCGGGCGAGTTTCATGGCGAGATCGGCAGGAAGCCCCACATGCTCGCCGGCGGCGGCGAGGCATTCGGTCAAATAGAACACATAGGCGGGACCTGAGCCCGAAACGGCGGTGCAGGCGTCGATCATCGCCTCGTCCCCAACCTTCACCACTTCGCCGATCGAGGAGAGAAGCTCTTCCGCCAGCGCCATCTGCTTGGCCGAGACATTCTTGTTCGCGGCCATGGCGGTGATGCCGCGGCCGATGGCGGCGGGCGTATTGGGAATGGTGCGGATAACGGCGGCATCGGCGCCGAAATGGCGTTCGAAGGAGGCGATGGTCTTTCCCGCGATGATGGACAGGAAAAGAGGCTGTGAAGCCCCGAGCGGTGCCACGCCTGGCAATACATTTTCCGCGATCTGCGGTTTGACTGCGAGCAGGACAGCCTCGGCATCGCCGATGCTTTCCACCGCCACATTGTGGCGAATGCCTCGCGTCTCAATGATCTTCAAGACTTCCGGCGGCGGAGAGGGATCGAGCGCCACTATCCGCGAAGGTTCGACGCCGGCCTTGAGCCAGCCTTCCATCATCGCACCGCCCATCTTTCCGGCGCCGACCAGCACCAGCGTGCCGGTAAGCGAGCGCATCAGGCTTCGCCCATGGTTTCGAAGAGGCAGCTTTCGATCGCATCCTCGGCGTTTTTCCCCGCCCAGACCACGAACTGGATCGCCGGGAAATAGCGCTGGCAGGCCTCGATGCCGTTGGCGATCAGCGCCTGACATTGCTGATCGGTGAAGCGCGCGCCGCCCGACAGCAGCAGCGCATCGCGGTAGAGGAGCGTTCCGTCATTGAACCACAAATCGAAATGGCCCTGGAAAAGCTGGCTGTTGGCCACGAGCATGAGCCGTCCGGTTTCCTCACGCCGAAGGGCCGGTATACGGTCGGCGAAGATGCAGGTGAATTGCAGCGACTCCATATCTTCGCGCCAACTGACCGAGAGATGCAGATCGCTCCACTCGCTCTCAACAATCATGCTGACTTCATCTTCGGTCGGGCGATCGACGGACCACAGATTGGTGGCCGCGACCCGCTCCACGCGGTCGATCGGGTTGTAAACTTCGCGACGCAAGGCTGCGACGGCGCTCATGAACGATCCTCCGGGCGCTGACGAATCAAGCGATCAGCGGGGACTTAAGTGCCGCATGAAATGATTCCCGACAATGGGGCAGAGCCGCGGGAAGTGATTCCTCCACACGAATATTGTGTCAGCAGGCCGTCGGCTAGATTCATGAATTCGGCTCTGTGGCACGGCCCGGCTGAGTTTAGAGCGGTTCTGGTTCATGTTGAATCGGCAATCGAGTTCCTCACCCATTGCTTCGTTGATTTTGGCGCCCAGCGGCGAGGATATCAATGCCAAGCCCTTCGGGTTCGCGCCCGAAGAGGGCGCGAAGCATTGACACCCTCGCCTCCGGGCGCGGAATGGCATCGAAGCAATGTATGGGCACTGGTGGCGAAACCCGCCGCATCGATCCATTCATTGCATCGCCGGAGGAAACGCAACAGGGGCACGCCGGGTCAAGCCCTCGCGGCTTCTTCAGCCGCGAGCCCGAAGGGCTTGGGCTTGAGGCGGCGTGGTCCTGTTGCGAAAATGTCCCCGCAATGGGCGGATACACTCACCGGTTCCAACTCAGCTGGAACCGCTTTAGGCCCTGCGGGGCGGGCACCTAGGACAAAGTCCGCCGTCGAATGTCTTCCATGAAAGTTTCTCGGAATGCCGAGAAGAATTGCATGGAAGACGTTTGACGGCTCTTTCCATCCGGACGCTCTCTGGAAGTTTCTAGTATGCGTCAATCAGCGGAAGCGGCCGGGGCGCCGGCTTTGCGTTCGAGTTCGGCGATGCGGGCGGCGAGGCGTTCATTTTCCTCCCGCGCCTTCTGCGCCATTTCGCGCACGGCTTCGAATTCGTCGCGGCGCACGACATCGACATTGCTGAGAACGCGCTCGACCTGCGCCTGCACCAGCGAGTCGAGTTCGCGGCGAAGGCCCTGCGCCGCTCCCGTGGCATTGGTCATGAGCTTGGCCAATTCATCAAAAAAGCGCGAGGACGTGGTTGTCATGGGCAAAGTCCTTTCGTTGCCCTATAGCTATGAGGCCGGGGGCCGCTATTCAAGTGCGGTGACGTCGCGGTTTGCCTCAACCGGCCTTGCGTCCCACCGCCGCGAACATCTTCGCCACGGCGATCCATACGTCCGGTCTTGCGTTATGTGCGGCCATGCCAGCGATCAGCTCTTCGCCCTCGGCTTGCGTGACCGATCCTGCCTTCACCAAGTTGGGCAGTGTGCTGCGCCAGGTGTTCGCCCACAGATGTTTGCCGGGACCGCTGTTGTAGATAGGCTGATCTGCGGCGAGAAAAGTGGTCTCGAGACCTGCACCGGAGAGCAGTTCGTGCAGCCTCTTTCCAACGGCATAGTTCACGCCGATGTTGCGCTGATGCTGGAGACCCCTCTCCAGCCAACGCCGGTAATGTTCGCTGGGCGGCATGGCCAGAAACGAATACCTATCCATGTCGACGAGTACTAGCCGGCCGCCAGATTTCAGCAGCTTGGCCATTGCTGCCACGGCCTTGTCCGGATCCTTCAGGTGGCATAGCACCAGGCGCACGAACGCGATGTCGTACTGGCCATCCGGCAGGTTGGTCTCATAGGCGCTGCCGAGGCTATAGTTGATCGTGCCGGCGCCTGCGGCGGGTTGCGAGGCGCGCGCAACGTCGAGCTGGTCCTCCGAAATGTCGATGGCGTCGACCTTCGAGCCTTCGCCCATGCGCTCCGCCAGCCACCGCGACATGGTGCCGGTTCCGCAGCCGACATCCGCTGCACGGTGCGCGTCGCCGATCCCTGCCGCTTCCAGCCCGCGGAAGCTTATGGGGGCGTAAACCTCATGGATCACGTCCAGACGCGCGGCGTCCGTGGCTCCTGTCGGCAGCGCATACTTGTCGCCGACGTCTCTTGGCGTAGTGCTCATGAATGTGCTCCTCGCTCATGCAGTGCGATCGCTACGGATTGACCGGGTCGACTTGTGGCTCCGTAAACGGTTCGATGCGATGCACGGCGCGTTCATTGTAGAGACCCTCGATCTCCGGCTCCGACAAACCCAGCATGGTCGAGAGAATGGCCGTGGTGTCCTCTCCGATCGAGGGAGCTCCCCGCCAGATCCGGCCCGGCGTCAGCGACATTTTCGGCACCACGCCAAAGACGCGGATCGGCACACCCGATTGCCGGTCGAGCACAGGCACCGTCATCTCGCGAGCGGCATAGTGCGGGTCACTGTATTGATCACGCACGTTG
The DNA here is from genome assembly GCA_046160365.1 of Aestuariivirga sp. Lineage (GTDB taxonomy): Bacteria > Pseudomonadota > Alphaproteobacteria > Rhizobiales > Aestuariivirgaceae > Aestuariivirga. The sequence goes on from JBJXGL010000325.1 coordinate 3,381, forward strand.
AAAATGCGGGCACAGCCGATCTGGACCGCGTTCAGCGCCGTTTCGACCTCGAGGGCCGTATGGCCGGCGCAATAGTCGCGCAGCCGCTTGTCGAGTGCGCGCCCCTTTTCGGAGTTGACCGCCGCTGCATCCTTCGAGCACTCGTCGTAGCTGTACTCGCCCGGATCGAGACCGAGAAATATCGGAACCCGGTCGTAGATGGCGCCGCCGAGCGCGCCGATGAAGACCCATCCATCGCTGCATTTGAATGTATCATAGGGCTGGAAGCCCGGCGCCCGGTTGCCGGTATGGCCGTAGACGGCGCCTTCGCCCGTGTAGAGTGGCAGCGTGTTGCCGTTGGTCTGGGCGACCGCTTCGTATTGGGCAAGATCGATCACCTGGCCGCGCCCGGACTTCTTGGCCTCCCATAGCCCCATCATGGTTGCCGCCCAGCCGGTGATCGCGGTGACATAATCGCCGGTGTAGCATTTGGCGCGCTGCGGCGGGCCCGAGGGATCGCCCGTCAGGTTCATCATGCCGCCAAAGGCCTGCGCGATCGCGTCATAACCGGGGCGAGCGAGATATTGTTCCTCGCCGTATTGTCCATAGGTCGAGACCCGCACGATGACGAGGCCCGGATTGACCGCCAGCGCCAACTCATTGCTGATGCCGTTTCGCTCGCAGGTGCCGGGAGCGGAGGACTCCATCCACACATCGGAAATCTTCCACAACGCCATCAGCAGTTCGATGCCGCGGGCCTTCTTGAAGTCGAGCCCTAGCGACAGCTTGTTCTTGGTGACCTCGGCTTCGTCGGCGCCATGGATGCGCGGCCCCCGCTTCAATTGCGGTGCCGTGAATCGGAAGACATCGCCGCCAGGCTTCTCGGCGTGGATGACCTCGGCTCCAAACTCGGCGAGCTTGGTGCCGATGTAGGGCTGGGCGATGAGCTGCCCGGTACTGATGACACGCACACCCTCCAGGGGGCCGAATGCCGGCGTTAGGCACGGCGTTCTCGGTCTTTCCAAGCGCTCGATCCATTCCGGGATCCGATCCCGGAGCGCCTCGATCTTGGCCTCGTCGGCAATCAGTCTCTTATCGTGCGGCATGTTCGTTGTCCTCCCCAGCGCGTGCTTGTGCCAAGTCAATGCGGTTGCAAGAAAGTTCATTCGGAGATCGCCGCCGCTTGGCATCGTTGTTCCAAGGATCATCCTGCCGATTGCGAAAAGCAACACCCACTGCCGGTACCGCAGTTTTGCCTTGACCGGACTCACCTGAGCGGACAGTTTCCGCCGCGATGCAATTCCTTGCGGCGCTCAGTCTACCAGAAATGCGGCCGGAGGCGTTTTGGCTGGGGCCAATTCCCGTGCGCTGGTACGGGCTCGCTTATATCGCGGGCCTCGTGTTTGCGGCCTGGTACATGAAACGGCTGGTCACCACGCCCCGGCTCTGGAACGGACAGACGCCGACGATGACCGCGCCGCAGGTCGACGACTTCTTCCTCTGGATGGTGGCTGGCGTCATCCTTGGCGGGAGGCTTGGCCATGTGCTGTTCTACGATCCTCTGGCCTATATTGCCGACCCGCTGAAGATCGTGCGCCTCATGGATGGCGGCATGTCGTTTCACGGCGGCTTTCTTGGCTGTGTGATTGCGGCTTGGATCTATGGAAGGAAAATCGGCGCCGGCCTCGACCGGATGCTCGATCTCGGTGCCGCCGTTACACCTGTGGGCCTCGGCCTCGGCCGCGTCGCGAACTTCATCAATCAGGAGCTTTGGGGCGGGCCAACGGATTTGCCATGGGGCGTCATCTTTCCCGATGATCCAACACAGACACCGAGGCACGCCTCTCAGCTCTATGAAGCAGCGCTCGAGGGCTTGGTTCTGTTCATGCTGGTGCGGATCGCGACGCACCGCTTCAGGGCGCTGGCGATACCCGGACGCGCGGCTGGCATCTTCGCGCTCTGGTACGGAGTGTCGCGCATCGCGGTGGAGTTCGTACGGCTGCCCGACAGGGATATCGGCTATCTTCTGGGACCGTTGACAATGGGGATGCTGCTGTCGCTGCCGCTGGTGGCGGTTGGCATCTGGCTGTTGTTGCGCTCGCGGAGACAGCGATGACCGAGCTCGAAACATTGATCGGGGAACTCGTTGCCGAGCAGGGGCCGATGCCGCTCGATCGCTACATGGCGCTTTGTCTCGGCCATCCGCGCTTCGGTTACTACATGTCGCGCGATCCCTTTGGCGAAAGAGGCGACTTCACCACTGCGCCCGAAATCTCGCAGATGTTCGGCGAGTTGGTGGGCGTCTGGGCGATGGCGGTGTGGCGCGAGATGGGATCGCCTTCGCCCTTCGCTTTAGTGGAGTTGGGACCGGGGCGCGGCACGCTGATGAGCGATCTCCTGCGCGCGGCGAAAGCGATGCCGGAGTTTCTGAACGCGGCGCAGATCAACTTGGTGGAGACATCGCCGGTGCTGCGCGGAATGCAGGAAGAACTCATCGGTTCGGAGCGGGCGGTGTGGCATGAAGCGCTGACCACCCTTCCGGAGTCCCCTTCCATCATCATCGCCAATGAATTCTTCGACGCCTTGCCCGTGAAGCAGTTCGAACATCGTGGCGGCAAGTGGTTCGAGCGTTGCGTTGGTTTCGAAGAAGAGAAACTGACAATCGGCCACGCGCCGGCCGCGATGCCGGAACGCTTCGATGCCTTCGCCTATGACGGAGCCATCGTTGAAGACTCGCCAGCGCGCGATAGCGTTGCGGAAGAGATCGCTTCGATGGCGCGTGCGTATAAAACAGCGGCATTGATCATTGACTACGGCCACGAGACGCGGGCGCCGGGCGACACCCTGCAAGCGATGCGGGCGCACAAGTTTGTGCCTGTGCTGCATGAGCCCGGGAATTGCGATCTGACCGCGCATGTTGATTTCGAATCGCTGGCTTCGGCTTTGCGGCGAGGTGGGGTCTCGGTCTCGCCGGTCACGACGCAGCGCTCTTTCTTGATTAACATGGGTCTTGAGGAGCGGGCCGAGCGCCTTTCCGCCACGGCGAGCGAGGAGCAGAAGGCGGATATCGCCGCCGCCGTGAAGCGGCTTGCGGGACCTGGCGATATGGGTAACCTGTTCAAAGCGATCTGCGCCGTTTCGCCGGGATTGACCATGCCATTTCCATTCGCTGCCTCATGATCGAAAGCCGGGAACTCAAGCCGCCCGGCGTCGCGCACGGATTTTTCACCCGTGAGGGCGGACATTCGACCGGACTGTACGCATCGCTCAATTGCGGGCTGGGTTCGGGCGACGACATCGCGGCAGTGAGCAAGAACCGCGGAATCGTTTCCGCAAACCTTGGCGTTGGCGCAGACCATCTCCTGACCGTGCATCAGCATCACAGTGCCGATGTGCAGGTAGTGACGGCGCCTTGGCCGCAAGCGGAGCGTCCCAAGGCCGACGCGATGGTGACGCGGGAACGCGGCATCGCCCTCGGCGTTCTCACCGCCGATTGCGGGCCGGTGCTGTTCGCCGATCCCAAAGCTGGCGTCATCGGCGCGGCACATGCCGGATGGAAAGGCGCGCTTGGCGGCGTCACCGATCAGACGATTGCAGCCATGGAAAATCTTGGCGCTTCGCGCGGCGATATGATCGCGGTCGTTGGCCCTACGATCTCAAAAGAGGCTTATGAGGTGGGGCCGGAGTTTCCAGCGCGATTTCTCGACGCATCGAAGGGGAACAGCACGTTCTTCCATCCTTCGGCGCGTGCGGGTCATGCGATGTTCGATCTTCCCGGCTATCTCGCGGCGCGGCTCGCTTCGGCGGGAGTTGGCGCTGTCGTCAACCTCGATATCTGCACCTTCGCCGGCGAAGCGCGCTTCTTCAGCTACCGCCGCGCCACGCACCGGCGCGAGACGGATTATGGCCGGCAGATTTCGGCGATTGCTTTGATGTGAGTTGAGGAAATGGCGCTGCATTTCGATCGTTCGGAATACGACAGACGGATCGCCAACGCAGGAGCCGCCATGACGGCGCGCGGCCTCGATGGCATGCTGCTGTTCCAGCAGGAGAGCATGTATTACCTCACCGGCTACGACAGCTTCGGATTCTGCTTCTTTCAATGTCTCTATGTGGGCGCCGACGGAAAGCTGGCGCTGCTCACGCGCTCCGCCGATCTCCGCCAGGCGCGGCACACATCGATCATCGAGGATATCCGCATCTGGGTGGACGAGGCGGGAGCAAATCCCGCGGGCGATCTGCGGACCATGCTCGACAGTCTCGGTTGCCGCGGGCACCGGCTCGGCATCGAGACCAAGTCCTATGGCCTCACGCACTACAACGGCAAGGCCGTGGACGATGCGATGGCGGGTTTCTGCATGCTCGCGGAAGCCACCGATCTCGTCGACAAGCTGCGTCTCGTGAAGTCTCCCGCCGAACTCAAATATGTGCGGAAAGCCGGAGCGCTCGGCGATCAAGCATTGAAGGCCGCGATCAAGAAAACCAAAGCCGGCGCGGACGAAGGCGATATCCTCGCGGCGCAACACAACGCCATATTCTCCGGCGGCGGCGATTATCCCGGCAACGAATTCATCATCGGCTCAGGGTCCGACGCGCTGCTCTGCCGCTACAAGGCAGGCCGCCGCAAGCTCACCAAACGCGATCAGCTCACGCTCGAATGGGCGGGCGTCTATCGCCACTATCACGCGGCGTTCATGCGCACGCTGATCGTCGGTCCACCGAGGAAGCAGCACATCGCCATGGACAAGGCCGCGCGCGAGGCGCTTGCGGCAGTGGAAGAGGTTTTGAAGCCGGGCCGCACGGCGGGCGATGTGTTCGATGCACATGCGCGGGTGATGGATGCGAACGGCATGCGCGAGCACCGGCTCAATGCCTGCGGCTATTCTCTTGGCGCGAAGTTCACGCCAAGCTGGATGGATGTGCCGATGTTTTATCGCGGCAATCCTCAACTACTCGGCGCCGGCATGGTGTTTTTCGCCCACATGATCCTGATGGATTCAAGCGCCAACACCGCCTATTGCCTCGGCCGCACCTACATCTTGACTCAAGGAAAACCCGAGCCCGTCTCCCGCCATCCCCTCGACATGATCGTCCGCTAGCGAGCGTGGATGAGGGACAAATTCATCAGCGTACTGACTTTGTTCGCGGTTGCGGCGCTCGCCGGCTGTTCCGACGTGCCGCAGCCGTTCGGCAAGCGGAACGCCGAAGTCTCTCCCGGTGGATGGATCACGCGGCCACCCGAGGAAGCATTCGAGGCGGCGGGACCCGGCGCGCAATACGAGCTCGACTACGAAACGCTCGAAGGGCCTTTGGAAAAACTGGGGCCGGTCGAAGTGTCCGAACTCGATCCGGCAAAGACCGCGCCCGCCGCACCCGCGGCCGAACCCGAACCGGCCGAAACGGCGGAACCAGCGCCTTCTCCTTCAAAACCTAAGAAGGAAGGCGCTGTCGAGATCAAAGCTGTCGCCGTCGTTCCGGTCAAAGGCGCCAAAGGCACCGGCAACGACGATCTCACCAAGGCCATGCGCGAGACATTGCAGAAGGCCGGCTGGCCCGTGCTCAAATCTCCACGCAAAGATGCGCTCACTGTCGCTGGCGTTGTCAGCACCGCCGCTGGCGAGCCGGGCAAGGAGAAAGTCACTGTCACCTGGAAAGTCGCTGCCCCCGACGGCCGCTCGCTCGGTTCGATCAACCAGGCCAACTCCGTCGCCGCCGGCTCCCTCGACAAAGGCTTCGGCGAAAATGCCGCCTACGTCACCGAAGCCGCCGCCACGGGGATCTTCGATCTGGTGAAGAAGCTGCGGTAGAACAGACGCGCTCCACATTCACCCTTCTCCCATTGTGAGAAGGTGCCCCGAAGGGGCGGATGAGGGCCTTGATGCGAGAGCCGCTACCTGATCTTCGTGCACCGCACCGGCTGCAAGGCCCTCATCCGGCGCTTCGCGCCACCTTCCCCCAACGGGAGAAGGGTGAAGTCAAATCACCGCAACACCCCCTTTATGCACAGCCGCAAGCACCCGTTTGCACCACACAACCCCCGTTGTTATAGACCCGTCCGGGCGAGGCGGAGCGGGAACCAGGACATGATGAAAATCGTCGCGGGCAACAGCAACCGGCCGCTTGCCGAGGCGATCTGCTCGTATCTGCATCTGCCGCTGACGAAGGCGGTGGTGCGCCGCTTCAACGACATGGAAATCTTCGTCGAGAT
>JBJXGL010000326.1:0-15716 GCA_046160365.1 Aestuariivirga sp.
GCGACGCTGCCTTGATCGCGAGTTCGGTGGCGAGATCGCGCACGTCTTTCATCGCGGAAGCTTCGGCCTGGGCGATCTTCTGCTCGGCCTGCTTCGAGCGGCGTTCGATGGTCTCGCTAAGCTTGCGGCGCGACTCGGCGGCGAACTCCTCGGCATCGGTCCTGGCTTGCGCCACGATACCGGCGGCTTCACGCTCGGCTTCGCCGCGCTTGGCTTTGTAGGAATCGAGTAGTGCCTGGGCTTCCTCGCGCAGTTTTCGGGCTTCTTCCAGTTCCTTGGCGATCTTCGCGGCGCGGTCATCCAGCGCCTTGGCCGCCATTGCCGGCACCTTGAGGTAGATCAACAGCGCGATGAAGAGCAGGAAGGAAACCAGAACCCAGCTTGCCGGATCGCCAAAGAACCCCATTGAGAACTCCTACTTGATCTTGGCAACGGCGTCTGCCGCGGCCTTCCTGGTGATCTTGGCGCTGGTCAGTTCGATCGCAATATCGCGCGCGATATCGGCGGCGACACCTTTGACACTGGAGAGCGCCTTGGACTTGGCGGCGGAAATCCGCTTGTCCGCTTCCGCGGCCTTGGCTGAGAGCGCCGCATCGAGTTTCGCGCGTTCGCCATCGATCTCGGAACCGAGCGCGTTGCGGTTTTCCTGAGCGATTCCGCTCGCCTTGGCGCGCGCGGCTGCGAGCGATTGCTCGTAGGCTTCTACAGCTTTGTCGCTGTCTGCCTTAAGCGCTTGCGCGGCTGCGAGGTCACCCTCGACAGTTGCCTTGCGCTTGGCGATGACGCCGCCCGTTTTCGGGATCACGATCCGTGACACGACCATGTAAAGCGCGATGAACGTGACCGCGAGCCAGAACAGCTGCGGCACCCATGTCGTCGTGTCGAGCTGCGGCATGCCGGCCTTGGGAGCATGCCCACCCTCGGCGCTCGTGGTCTCTGTCGTGGTCGTGGCCATCGGTCAAACCTCGATTGCGGATCATCCGGCGCCGGACGTTTGTCCGGAACCGGCTTTCGTTTCGGTTGAGCCGATCAGCCGAACAGGATGAGCATGGCGACGGCGAAGCCGATGAGGCCCGTCGCTTCGGCGAAGGCGAAGCCCAGGAACAGCGTACCGCGCTGGCCTGCCGCTGCCGCTGGATTGCGAAGCGCGCCCGCGAGATAGTTGCCGAAGATGTGGCCGATGCCGACACCGGCGCCACCGAGCGCGATCGCCGCGATGCCCGCACCGATCATTTTTGCTGCTTCAACGTCCATTTTCTTTCTCCCGATTTTGATGGTTGATTGGAATTAGTGATCCACATGCATGGCATCGCTGAGATACATGCAGGTGAGAAGCGCGAATACATAGGCTTGGAGCACGGCGACCAGCAGTTCGAGGCCGGTGAGCCCCACCATGGCGATCAGCGGCAGCCAGCCGCCGGCAACGCCCAGCATAACGACGAAGCCCGCCATCACCTTCAGCATCATGTGACCCGCCATCATGTTGGCGAAGAGACGGATGGAGAGCGAGAGCGGCCGGATGAAGTAGGAGACGATTTCGATCAGCACCACGATCGGCAGCAACAGCGCCGGAACTCCCGATGGCACGAAGAGTTTCAGGTAGCCGAAACCGTTCCTGATGAAGCCGATAATGGTGGCCCCGATGAACACAGTGAGCGCCAAGGCCAGCGTGACGATGATATGGCTCGTCACCGTGAAGGAATAAGGAATGAGGCCAAGCACATTGGCGAAGAGGATGAAGAGGAACAGCGTCAGCACGAAGGGGAAATAGGTGCGTGCGTTTTCGTGCAGCACTTCATGCGTCATGTTGTCGACGACTTCGTACAGACTCTCCGCGATCGATTGCAGGCGCGTGGGGATCAGGTTCGCCGGCGCCAGTATGAAGAGCAGCGCGGCGCAGACAACGGCGATTACCGCCCAGAGCGCGGAATTGGTAAAGGACAGAGGGCCAAGATCGATGATGTTATTGATCACGAACTGATGGATCGGGTCGATGATCTTAACTTCGCCGCCTTCGGTCGTCGCCACGGTCAATCCTCGTCATCATCTTTGACGGAAGGAGCAGGAGGCCCCTTGCCGCCGAGAACGTCATCGGCCTGTTTCGACTTGGAGAGACGCATTACATTCATCACCCCCGCCGCCAGGCCCAGCGGCATCAGCGCCAGCATGATCCACGGAGCGGTGCCGAGATATTTGTCGACCATCCACCCCAAGCCCATGCATACGAGAAGCCCAGCAAGCAGCTCCGTAACCGCCCGCATCGCGAGGCCTGCCGCCGAACCCTCGGTCGTATCGGGTCCGGGTCCGGCGTTGCCCTGCCGCTCCTGAAGCGTCTTGTCCAGCCGCTGCCCTAAGTCCTTCAGCCGATCCTGCGATGGCTTATCGCCGGTATCACTCATGATCGCGCTCAAGAAAAAGGGCCTCCAGGCGGCGTCGAACACCCCCCAAAAATCGCGCTCTTCTTAGTTTCGGGGCGGGATTGTGTCAAGAAATGGATTGGTCTTTCAACATGTTGAAAAACCTTGCGGAATGGGCCTTGTTCTGCGCTGCGGCAAATTGGCAGCCGATGGCGGCGCAGTCAGGCGAGTTTTTCCAGCGCCGCGACATATTTCTTGCCGAGGTGATCGCTGATGAGATCGCCTTCATAGGCAATCGCGCCCCCTGAAAGCCGGCTCGCGAGCAAGGATTTGAACGAGCCTGGGAGAGATCGAAGCAGAAACTTCAGATAGTCCGCCTCGCCGTTTTCAGCGAGCTTACCATCCTGGCCAATCACATAAGACTCGCCGGCATGGGTGTAGTCGATATCCGCCACGGTGATTTTGCCCAGTGCATCGACGAGTTTGAGTGCGAGCTTTTCGAGGATTGCAGTGTCGGCGGAGTCGCGCACGAGCTTTCCAAAATCGACCGGCACGCGCGGCACGATGTCGGCGCGGTTGATGAAGCGGCAGATCGGCGTTTGCGATTGGCTGGCGATCAAGCCGATGCGCGGCTGGCCATATGTGTAACAGGCCGCCGCGGGTTTCTCGTGCAAGATTGCCGCGCATGCAGCGAGCGCGCCGCCAAGCGAATGCCCGGCGAGGATCACGCGCTTATCGCCTGCGCCCGCGAACCAGCCGGAAACCGCCTTCGCTGTATTGGACGTCGAGATCGCTTGAAGAAATCCGCGATGCACCTGATGATTCTGACGCGGCTCGGTATCGATGCGGAAATTCGTAACCCAGTCCCAGAAGCCGGTCTGACTGCCGCGGAAAACAATATAGCGCGTCGTGGCGCTGTCGGCTGCGAACGCCTGCGTGTCGACTTTCAGTTTGCCAAAGATGCTGCCTTCGCCAGTTTTTTCGGAAAGCGAGCCGGTGAGCTTCAGCTTCTGCGGGGCGAGATTGTCCTGAAACTCCTGGCTTTCGGGATCGAGATAGGCCCATTGCGAAAGTCTGGCGCAAAGAAGAGCTTCCGGGAGTTCGAATGGCTTCTTGAGCTTTGTCATGGCTGAACCCTCCGCGCGGCTGTTGCCGTCATTTTAGCGCATATCCCAAGCGGGGGCTTAGGAATGTGGGAAAGCTCACACCAGCGGCATACTGAACTGACACTTGCAGAGAGGCAGACTCTACAGCAGCCCGAGGCCGGACAGTTCGCTCCGCAATTTCTCGGGACTGGTGAAGTGATGTCCCTTCATGCCCACGGCTACCGCGCCATCGACATTCTTCATGCTATCGTCGATGAAAATGCACTCGCGCGCGGGCAGCGCGTTGCGGAGCAGAAAAAGCTGATAAATGCGGCGATCCGGTTTCACGAGCTTTTCGTCGCCGGAGACGACGATGTCGCGGAAGTAGCGCAGGAACTTGTATCGCGCGCGTGTCTCGCGGAATTTTTCCGCACTCCAGTTGGTGATGGCATAAAGCGGCGCGCCGCGCGCGTGCAGCGTTTCGAGAATCTCCACCGTGCCGTCAATCGGGCCGACCAGCGTTTCGTCCCACCTTGTGTCGTAGGCTGCAATGGCTTCGGCGTGTTCGGGATGTTCTTGCTGCAGCAGGCTGACCGCGTCGGCAAAGCTGCGGCCGCGATCCTGCTCGAGATTCCAGTCGTGATTGCAGACATGGGCGAGGAACCAGTCCATCTGCGCCTCGTCGGGGATGACCTTGCGGTAGAGCGCACGCGGGTCCCAGCGCAACAGCACGTTACCGATGTCGAAGACGATGTTCATGATTGGACTGAGGTAACAGGCGGATCGGCGTTGCGCAAGCTCAGCGCAGGCGCCAGGCCATGCCATCGCGCAGGATTGACTCGGCCTCTGGCGTGAATTGCGACTGGGCGTTGTGCAGGATGAGGCCGGGCAACAGTTGCAGCGGCGCGCGCGAACCCTTCACGCCCTGCACGATGACGCGGGAAGCCGCGGAACCCTCGCGGGCATAGAGAGGGGCGACCCGGATGTCGCCGAACTTCTCGTCCATCACGGCTAGAATCTTGCCAAGCGTGTCGGCGCGGTGGATGAGTGTCACGGTGCCGCGCAGCGTGACCATTGTGTGCAGCACTTTGATCCAGATGGCGAGGTCGTCGGGGCCGAAAGCATTGGCCTGGGACTTGAGCAGATGCGGCGAGGGTGTCGACTTGTTCTCGTCGAAGAATGGCGGATTGGCGTAGGCGTGGCTGAAGCTGCCGTGCTGCGGCAGATGCGAGAGGTCTTTGCGCAGCGCTTCCTTTACATCGGCATGGATGATCCGCACGCAGTGGCCGAAACCGTTGCGCTTGGCATTCTCCTCGCACATGAGCGCGTATCGGCCGGCCATTTCGATGCCGGTGATATGTACATCCGGGTTGCGGGCCAGCGTGCAGAGCGCCGCGACGCCTGTGCCGATGCCCGCCTCGAACAGCGTTTCGCCATTGGAGCAGGGGAGGCTGGCGGCGAGGAAGACCGAATCGATGCCGGCGCGGAAGCCCTTTTCAGGTTGGAGCACGCGCAGACGGCCGTTCAGAAACGCGTCTTCGGTCAAAGACGAGCCTCCCCCGCCCGGCGGGGGCGGTGGCGGCATGGCCAAATTGGCCGGATGCGAAAGCGCGCTCATCTGCATCGTCCCCGAGTCTTAACCATTGTTGGTTAGCACAAGGTTACGGTGGACACGCATCGCCCGGTCGTGATCCTCATCCACAACCATAAGACGGCGGGGAATGGCGCCGATCGAGCCTTCTACGGCGCTGGTATAGCTGTCGAACTCGAAAACCTCGATTCCCTCCGCTTCCAGCGCGTGTTTGAGCGCCGAAAGCAGCACCGGATCGTTGGTGGCGGCGACCTGTTTCATCGCCGCATCATGCCATGGGGACCGCTCAAGTCCACCGGGATTGCTCAAAACCCATGAACAGGCGGTTATTTCCTCGCGGCAACCGGTCGCTCTTGTGGGCAGGGGGCGAAGGCCGTTAACCTCCCGTTAACAAACAGGGACCGGATCATGGGCGTAGTCATTCCCTTCGAGGGCGGCGAAGAGAAACACAGGGCGACTCTCGACGCGCTGACCGCGTTGGTCGAACCCGACATGGCGCGGGTGAACGAGGCCATTCTTCAGCGCGCCCAGAGCCATGTGGAACTGATCCCGGAACTGGCGGGTCATCTCATCAACTCCGGTGGCAAGCGCATCAGGCCAATGCTGACGCTCGCCGCTGCCCGGATGTGCGGCTACGCTGGCGCCGATCACATCCGCCTCGCCACCGCCGTCGAGTTCATGCACACGGCGACACTGCTCCACGACGATGTGGTGGACGAGAGCGACATGCGCCGCGGCAAGCAGGCAGCGCGCATCATCTGGGGCAACCAGGCCAGCGTACTGGTGGGCGACTATCTCCTGGGCCAGGCCTTCAAGATGATGGTGGAAACCGGCTCGCTCGAATCGCTCCGTATTCTCTCGCATGCGGCGGCTGTGATCGCGGAGGGCGAAGTGCTCCAGCTTTCCGTATCGCAGGATACCTCGACCACGGAGGATGCCTATCTTCAAGTAATCGGCGCGAAAACCGCGGCGCTGTTTTCGGCGGCGGCGGAGGTGGGCGCGGTGATCGCTGCGAGGCCCAAGGCGGAGCAGGCAGCGCTCGAATCCTTTGGGCGCAACCTCGGCATTGCCTTTCAGTTGATCGACGACGCGCTCGACTATTCCGGCAAGCAGGCACTGATGGGCAAGAGCACCGGCGACGATTTCCGCGAGCGCAAGATCACCTTGCCCGTCGTGCTGTCGTTCCGGCGCGGCAACAAGGAAGAGCGCTCGTTCTGGAAGCGGACTCTGGAGGAGGGCGAACAGACAACCGACGATCTGCTCTATGCGCGCAAGCTCATGGAGCGCCACGGCGCCATCACGGACACCATCGAGCGCGCCGGCCACTATGGCGACATCGCGCGCGATGCCATGGCAATTTTTCCGGAAAGCGAATGGAAATCCGCGCTCTTGGAAGCGGTGGATTTCTGCGTGGCGCGGGCCTACTGAAGCATCGCCGCGCGAACCCACCATTGCGGTTGGCGGTTGGCGATCCGCTCCGCCGCGGTTTCGGCGGCAGCGCTCGTTTCGAAGAGAGCGAAGCAAGTGGCTCCGGATCCCGACATGCGCACGGTTCCTGCTTCACGAACATTCGAAAGTTCATCGAGAACGTCTGCGATCTCCGGGGCCACAGCAATGGCCGCATCGGAGAGATCGTTGCGCCAGGAGTGCGGATCGTCCTCGCTCGCTATTGGATCGCCGAACCGTTGTCCCGGCTTCAATCCAAGCGACTTGAACACATCCGCGGTGGAGGCTGCGACGCCTGGGTTGGCCAGTACCGCATGAAGTGGTTTCGCAGCAGGAAGTGGCGCGATCTGCTCTCCCACGCCACGCATCCGGCACATCGCGCCATGAAGACAGGCGGGAATGTCCGCCCCGAGCCGCAACGCCGCCGCGGCAAGCTTGACCGGATCGGCATCGGGAAATGCAAGTTTAAGCACCGCTGCGGCATCCGCCGAACCGCCTCCCATGCCGGAGGCAACCGGAAGATTCTTTTCCAGAGTCACTTTCATTGGGCGCGGCACTTTGCCGAGGTCCGAGGCAAGCGCCAGCGCGCGCAGCGCCAGATTGGACTCATCGCGGGGAACAAAACGCGCGAAGGGACCGGTCACCTCTATGACGTTGCCGGCGGCGGGCTCGAGCGAAACAACATCGCCCACATTCGCAAACGCCACGATCGAATCGAGCTCGTGGTAGCCGTCGTCGCGCCGGCCCAGCACATGCAGCGCCAGATTGATCTTGGCGCGCGCCAGCGCCATCAGCCGTTGTTGGGCGTCTTGGCGTTCTCGACCGGTTTCACCGCCGGTTCTTCGGTTAGCCCGTCGCGCAGTTTGCCTTCGATGCGCTTCAGATCGTCGGGCTCCGGTTTGTTGTCCTTGGCGTGCTGCCACTGAAACTTGGCTTCGAGCTTGCGGCCCACTTTCCAGTAAACGTCGCCCAGATGCTCGCCGATGATCGGATCGGCCGGCGTCAACTCCACCGCGCGCTCGAGATGTGTCACCGCTTCCTCGTAGTCGCCAAGCTGGTAGTAAGCCCAGCCAAGGCTGTCGACGATGAAGCCGTCGTTGGGCTTTAACTCCACCGCCTTTTTCACCATGCCCAGCGCCTCGGTGAGGTTCACCTTCTTCTCGATCATCGAGTAGCCGAGATAGTTCAAGATCAGCGGCTCGTCGGGCTCGAGCGACAGCGCTTTGCGGAAATCGGGCTCCGCCTTGTCCCACAACTTCTGGCGCTCGAAGGCAATGCCGCGGTAATAGAAAACCCGCCAGTTCTCCTTTTGCGGCTCCTTCAAGAGCGCGATGGCCCGCGAGTAGACTTCGGACGCCTTGGCATACTCTTCGTTGTTGCGGTGGATGTTGCCGAGTGTCACCAGCGCATCGTAATTCGAAGCGTCGCGGGCGAGCAGCTGATCGAGCCGCGTTACCGCATCCTTGCTTTTTTCCAGCCGTTGCAAATTGGTGGCCGTTTCGATGTCGGCATTCGACTTCAATTCGGATGCGGGCGCAATCGTATCGTAGGCGGCGATGGCTTCCTCGTAGCGCTGCATGTCCTCGTAGATGTCGCCCAGGAGCGTGAGGTAAACCGGCGATTTCGGCTCGATCGACAGTGCCAGCTGGGTGTAGAGGATGGCGACATCGATGCTCTGCTCGTCGGTCATCGCGGTCGCAAGCGAAAACAGCGCCTCGGCAGCGCCTGCTTTGGCACTCGTGACAAACCGCTCCGGCTTCTTGCCAGCGAGCAGTTCCTCAAGCGCCTTGCCCACGAGCGGATTGTTGTCCGCGCCATCGAGGAAGGTGCGGTAGACTTTCTCTGCGTCTTTCGCCCTGCCGCTTCGCTCCAGGAAATTGCCGTAAGCCTGCACAACGCGGAGCGAGGTTCCCGCCTGTTCGTAGGCCTTTTTGTAAAACACCTCGGCCCGAATCGGCACGCCCATCAGGTCGGCGATCAGAGCGGCGTGGAAATTCTTGAAATTCGCAAACGACTCATTGGCGTCCAGCTTATCGAGCGCCTTGAGCGCCCGGTTGAGGGCGCCATCCCCGGCATAAGCCCATGCCGAAAGCAACGAAGAGGTGAGTTCGCCCACGGGCGTGTAGGACGCTTCGGTGAAGTGCTCGCGCGCCTTGCCATAGCGCCCGGCTTTGAAATCCTTGAGGCCCAGAACAACCCGGGCCATGCGCTGTTGGCTATTGAAGGCGATGACGCGCTTCGCCATATCTTCCGCCTCGGCGATCTTTCCCTGGGCAAGATCCAGCGAGAAAACGCGTTCGAGCAGAACCGGGTTCTCCGCATCTTCCTTCAGGGCACCGCGCAAGTAGGACGACGCAATGTCGTTGTCGCGTTCTTTGCCGGCCGTGCGGCCTGCGAGATAGCTGCCGGAAAGGGACGATCCTGGCCCAAATTCTGCCAAGGATGGTACGGCGTAGAGGCTGCTGGCGGCAAATGCCAGCGCTGCAATGATCTTTGCCTGCATGGACAAGCGGTCACTCCGAGGGACAATTGGCATGAACGAGGGATTCGTTATGCCCTTGGAGTTAAAATGCGGTTTTTTCGCGAAACCCGCAAGCGGACAAAAAAGAAGCCGGCGTCCCTTGCGGGATCGCCGGCGGAAGTTTCAGGTCTTTTGAGCTACTTGCTCAGATACATCTCTGCCAGGTCGTTGCCGATCATTTCGAAGGCCTCGATCAAGTCCGCCTCGCTCGGCGCCTCGATGAATTTCGAGGGATCGGTTGCGCAGTTGAGCAGCAGCGTGCGGACGGTATTGGACGGGATCTGGAAGCCGATGGTGTAGACCGTGATGCCCGTCGCCTTGGCGTTGGTGCAGGTCGTTGCGAGACGCGTGTTCAATACGGACTCGCCGCCGCTCGCCGTTGTGCTGCCAAGCCTGTTCTGGGCCAGATAGCCAACCGTGGTGTAGGGCGAGCCGTTGAACGAACTGTTGCTGCTGAGGTCGTTCTCGCCATCGGTCATGATCACCAGGATCTTTGCCCATTCGCTGTCATAGGCCGATCCTTGCGTGAAAGGCGCGGTCGGCGACAGAACGCGCCAGCCCCATGCCGCGCCTTCGGAAATGATCGTGGATCCCACAGCTGTGAGCGCGTTGATGCCATTGGTAATGTTTACCTTCGTGCTGGTAAGCGGCACGATTGGCGCCATTTTGCAGTTGTAGTCGGGACCACGTCCGCTGGACGTCGTAATTGTCGCCGTTGGCGTGTACTTTTGGGTGTATTGTTGGCGGGTCTGGTGGCTGGTCGACGACGTTACGTCGCTCATGTAGCTGTTGGGGTAGTTGTTCCCGCTGTACTGAATGCTTGGCTCATCCGGCGCAAACATAGGCGTGTACAGGGTCGCCGGAATGGCGCTGGTTGGCGCTGTGTCATCGGTCGCGTAACTCCCCTGGCGCATCTCCACGCAGCCGGGCCATGCGCGGCCAATGGCATTCCAGGCCCACATGTTATGACGAAGACCTGCGCTCTGGCTGAAATTCGCCCGCGAGTAAGACGAGAGGCCCGTGGTGTCGAGCCAGGACGCATTGTTGTTGCTAGAACCTACGTTAACCGCGGTAGAAAATGGCACAATTGCCATTCTCACATCATCGTTTGTCGCATTGTCGGCACCGAACACGATGTTCTTCATCGAGTGCGCGGCGTTTTTCAACGCAGTGATTTTCGTGCCGCTCATCGAACCCGTGGTGTCGAGCACCATCGCGATCTCGACCTTCGACAGTCCATCCTCGCTCGGATTGCCGCGCGTCACTTCCGCGGTGGCGTCAAGATTCGCATGTTCGATGCCGATAAGCGATGTCAGCGTCATCGGGATCTCGCGCGTGGCGTGAACTTCAACCGTGGTATCGGTAATGGTGAGTTCGGTGTCGATCACCCCGGCGGGGGCGGTCGACTGATAGTTCTTCTCTATGTAATCCTGGGCCAATGCGCCCAGTTCCTGCAGCCGCTGATTCTTCTGCGCCGTCGACAGGCCGGTGAAATCGCTGTCCTCGGACGCCGCCACGGCAAGCGCTGCCGAATCGACGGCCGCGGCAAACGATGTCTGCTCGCGGTTGATGCGGATCGAGTCGATGGCCACTCCCGCGGCGACAACGACCGGAAATGCCGCGGCGCCCATGATCCAGCTGACCGATCCGTGCTCGCCTCTCAAAAATTTGTGCAGGATTCCACGTTTGGCCACACACTTCTTGCCGTCGGACATGATCGCTACCTCTCCTGAGGATCATTAGAATTCTCGCAGGAGGATTAGCTGAGCAGATTCAAGGCCAGGTTTCGCAATATGTTCGAATTTTAATCGCTTTCGGCGCGACATTGCGCAATTCCCCGTCGTGACTAACCGAAGCTGAACAAAACTGGCGGCCTGACTCCACGTCGGTCACATGTTGGGATAGTTCGGCCCTTCGCCGCCCTGGGGCACGGCCCAGTTTATGTTCTGGGAGGGATCCTTGATGTCGCAGGTTTTACAGTGAACGCAGTTCTGGTGGTTGATCTGGAACCGGGCCTCGGTTCCTTCTCCCACCACTTCGTAAACACCCGCCGGGCAATAGCGCTGCGCCGGTTCCGCCCAGGTGGGAAGGTTGACGGCGATGGGAATTCTCGCGTCTTTCAGTTGCAAATGCACCGGTTCGTCTTCTTCGTGATTGGTGGCGGAGAAGGCGACATTGGTGAGCCGGTCGAAGGAAATGACGCCGTCTGGCTTTGGGTAAACGATTGGTTTGCAAGCCGACGCAGGCTTCAGCGTCGCGAAGTCCGCCTTGCCATGCTTCCAGGTTCCGAAACCAAAGCCGAAGAGCTGGTTGAGCCACATGTCGGCTGCGCCAAGCGCCACGCCGCCAGCAAGGCCAAGCTTCGACCACATCGGCTTTACGTTGCGAACGCGGCTTAAGTCTTTGTAAACCCAACTTCCAAGATATGCGGATTGATACTCTTCTAACGTATCTCCCGCGCGGCCCTGAGCCAGTGCGGCAACTGCGGCCTCCGCCGCCAGCATTCCCGTCTTCATGGCATTGTGGGAACCCTTGATGCGGGGCACGTTGACGAACCCAGCCGAGCAGCCAATCAGCGCCCCGCCAGGAAAGGCAAGCTTGGGCACCGATTGCAGGCCGCCCTCGGTTATCGCGCGCGCGCCATAGGCAATGCGGCGGCCGCCTTGGAGCACCGGCGCGATTAGCGGGTGATGTTTGAAGCGCTGGAACTCCATGTAAGGATAGAGATGGGGATTCTCGTAATTGAGGTGAACCACGAAACCGATCGAAACGAGATTGTCCTCGAGATGGTACATGAAGCTGCCGCCTCCGGCCCTGAGGCCAAGAGGCCAGCCCATGGTGTGGGTCACTTGCCCCTGGCGGTGGTTCTCGGGCTTCACCTCCCAAAGTTCCTTCATGCCAAGGCCGTACTTCTGCGGCTCACGGCCCTCGGACAGACCGAACTTGGCGATGATCTGCTTGGCGAGCGATCCCCTGGCGCCTTCCGCGATCAGCACATATTTGCCGCGAAGCTCCATGCCGGGCTGGTAGTCAGCCTTATGGCTGCCGTCGCGGGCGATGCCCAGAACGCCCGCCACGACGCCCGCGAGCGATCCGTCATCGGAATACAACGCCTCCGACGCGGCGAAGCCCGGATAAATCTCGACGCCCAGGCCTTCCGCCTGCTGCGCCAGCCAGCGGCAGACGTTCCCAAGCGAGACAGCATAGTTGCCATGATTGTTCATGAGGGGCGGCATCAGCGCATTGGGAACGCGAAGTGCGCCATTCTGTCCTACGACATAGAAGCGATCCTCGGTGACCGGCGTGTTGAGCGGCGCGCCCTTCTCCTTCCAGTCCGGAATCAATTCGTTGAGGGCAATCGGGTCAATTACGGCGCCAGAGAGAATATGGGCGCCGACTTCCGAGCCCTTCTCCAGCACGCAAACCGACAACTCCGGCGACAGCTGCTTCACGCGAATGGCTGCGGCAAGGCCCGCCGGCCCCGCGCCGACGATGACGACGTCATATTCCATGGCCTCGCGCTGAACTTGATCCACAGCAAAACTCCCGGGTTGCCTTTCAGGCGCTTATATAGTGTGACGGCCCGCAGAGGGATATTGCCGATTTGGACATGGAAAGGGAACGGAACGACATGACGCCCGTCGAAGCTGCCGCCGCGCTGGTTTGGCTTGTCGACATGGGCGCCGACGAAGTCGTCCAGGAAGAGGCGGTGAACCGGCTGGCTCCACCACCCGCTCCGGCGCAGCAAGAGCTCAGCAGTGTTGCGCCACCGGCGCCCAGGGGCGACGCTGCCTCCATTGCCGCTGCCTGCACATCGCTTGCCGAGATCGAGCAAGCGTTGTCGCGTTTCGATGCCTGTCCGCTCAAGAAGACGGCAACCCGGCTCTGTTTCGCCGATGGAAACCCGCGGGCCCATGTGATGCTGATCGGCGAAGCGCCGGGCCGCGAAGAGGACGAGTTGGGAAAACCCTTCGTCGGCCGCTCGGGCCAGCTGCTCGACCGAATGCTGGCGGCGATTGGTCTTTCGCGCGCCGAAAGCGATCCAGCCAAGTCGGTCTTTATCACCAATACCATTTATTGGCGCCCACCCGGCAATCGGACGCCGACCGAAACCGAAACCCAAATGTGCCTGCCATTCCTCATGCGCACCATCGAGTTGCAAAAGCCACGCTTCATCGTGTGCCTGGGAGCGACGCCAACTCAACGGTTGCTCAGCCGCAACGACGGAATTCTGAAACTGCGAGGCAAATGGTTCGATTTTGGGCAGCCAGGACAGGTGATCCCGCTGCTTGCAACATTGCATCCCGCTTATCTGCTCAGGCAGCCTGCGCAGAAGCGGCTCGCTTGGCGTGACTTCCTTGCGCTCTCCGAAGTCATGGCGAAAAATTGACGTTCCGTCTTTCTTTTGCCACGGCGCGCTGAATAACTCCCGGCCATGAACCCAGGTCCCGCCGAACGGCAATTCATCCCCGTGCGCATCGCGGTATTGACCGTGTCGGATTCGCGTACGCTCGAAGACGATAAATCCGGCCAAACACTCGCCGACCGCGCCGCCGAAGCCGGTCACCTGCTGTCGGCGCGCAAGATCGTGAAAGACGATATCCGCGCCATCCGTGCCGTGATCCGGGATTGGCTCAATCGTAGCGATATTGACGTCATCATCTCCACCGGCGGCACCGGACTCACCGGCCGCGATGTGACCATCGAAGCCGTGCGCCCGCTTTTCGAGAAGGAAATCGAGGGCTTCGCCACCGTTTTCCAGATGGTGTCGTTTCAGAAGATCGGCACGTCCACGGTTCAGTCGCGGGCAACAGCGGGTGTAGCCAAGGGCAAATTCATCTTCTGCCTGCCGGGTTCGCCCGGCGCCTGCCGTGACGGCTGGGATGAAATCCTGAAACCACAGCTCGATTACCGGCACATGCCCTGCAACTTCGTCGAGATCATGCCGCGCCTTGAAGAGCATCTGAAGCGGCGCAAGGGCAGCGCCTGAGGCCCTGGCATAACGAAGGCGATTTCAAGTCCGGATGCACTTGCTCACAGCCTTGTGAGAAGAACTTCAATTGCTTGATCGAGAGTTGAATTGAACGGCCGCATCTGCTCGCAACTCATTGAAAATTGACACTTAAATTCTCTTCGACGTGTAACCCGGCTTGATTCGATTTAGTCGCAGGTTCGCGTACATTGGCGTCATCGGAAACGCGATGAACGCAATTCCACAAACAAAGTGAACCAAACACAACACCTCAAGGAGACTACCATGAAGAAGATCCTCATCACCCTGGCCGCCCTGGCTGCGGTTTCTGGCTCGGCCCTCGCAGAGAAGAGCGATGACAGCCACTATTCGAACCAGCGCAACGGAGGCGGTTTCGTCATGACGTTTGACAACGTCGAATCTGCGCCTCTCGCGGCTTCGGGCGCGACGTTCAAGGACATTGATATGATCAATGACGAGCGCCGTGGCGATAGCTCCGGCGGCAACAAGTAACGCCAGTCGTTTTAGCTAACCCCAAAGGCCGGCAGAAATGTCGGCCAGCAAACCAACTGAACCAAACACAACACCTCAAGGAGACTACCATGAAGAAGATCCTCATCACCCTCGCCGCCCTGGCTGCCGTGTCGGGCTCTGCTCTTGCCGAAAAGAGCGATGACAGTCACTATTCGAACCAGCGCAACGGCGGCGGCTTTGTCATGACGGGCGGCTATGCCGAACAGGCGCCCCTCGCGGCTTCGGATGCTACCACGTTCAAGAACATTGATGTGATCAATGACGAGCGCCGTGGCGACAGCAGCGGCGGCAACAAGTAACGCCAGTCGTTCTAGCCAACACCAAAGGCCGGCAGAAATGCCGGCCTTTATCATTTTACTCTATATTTGTTCCTAGAATTCGAGTGGGCTATGGTCATGGCCACTCTAATCGACAAACGCCAGTCCAGGAAAATCCGAAGACCGCGGCAGCACCCCTCCGGAATTGACGGTGCGCAACTATGTGACGCGCACCATTGCACTTGACACAAACACCAATCCTCATCAGCCGATCAGGCGGACGTATCACATCGCCCCGGCAGATTATCGCTGTCGCTCACACGCCTGTGAGAACAGCTTCAATCGCTTGATCGAGATTTGATTGATCGTTCGCATCTGCTCGCAACCCATTGAAAATTGCCACTTAAATTCTCCTCAACGTGTAACCCGGCTTGATTCGATTTAGCTGCAGGTTCGCGTACATTGGTGTCATCGGAAACGCGATGAACGCAATTCCACAAATCAAGTGAACCAAACACAACACCTCAAGGAGACTACCATGAAGAAGATCCTCATCACCCTCGCCGCCCTGGCTGCGGTTTCTGGCTCGGCCCTCGCAGAGAAGAGCGATGACAGCCACTATTCGAACCAGCGCAACGGAGGCGGTTTCGTAACGCCGGTTGTCGGTGTCGAGTCCGCGCCTTTGGCAGCGCCGAAGGCTTCCACGTTCAAGGTCAAGGACATCGACCAGATCAATGACGAGCGCCGTGGCGACAGCTCTGGCGGCAACAACAACTAACACGAGTTCGGTTGCCAATCGAAAGGCCGGCAGAAATGCCGGCCTCTACATAGTACTCGACTCCCGTCAGGGGCTGCATGGCATTAGGCTGGTTAGGGGTTTGGGGCTGGCGACAAGATTTCGCAGGAAAGGCTCGATTGTAAATCGGCTGGGGGATGCCATGGCTTTGCAGAAG
>JBJXGL010000327.1:0-27938 GCA_046160365.1 Aestuariivirga sp.
TCCAATCCAGCTTCGATCCAACCATGACCGGCTCCTCCACAAGCCGGCCGCCCATGAATCACTCAATCCGTGATTTGGGAATCCTCAAACAGCTCAGACACAACAAAATCTGCCAAAGTAGTGCTAGGTAATTCCAGCGAGCGCGAGGTCATTCGTAACTCTTGCCCTAAAACAATTATTGTATTCGCGGGTGGCGTCGCAGTCATGAGGCGGAGACTCTACAAATGATGAATTGTCATGGAGCTCAGGTCAGTCACCCCGTAACAGGGACCATATTCCAAGCTGATTCACGGCGGATAATTTTGATTGCTCGTTGACGTGAATGGCAAAGCGCTGAAGTGGCGGCGCCACTGAATCAGAGCCCAAGTAACTTGCCAGCCGCAACCCGGCACCTACGCAGTGGCTTCGCCAGTCAGGCCGTCGCGGCCAATTTGGTGCGAGTGTCCGGGTCTTTCCATACGACTTCTCCGCCGAACTCCGCGAGGACCGAATTAATTGCCATGCGGACCGCGGGACCAAGCTCGTGGTGAGTTAGCCCATAGGCCAGATTGGCAGCCAGGAAACCGATCTTGTCGCCGCAGTCGTAAGTCTTGCCATTGTAGACGAGGCCGTGAAAATTCTGCCGCGAAAGCAGCTTGATCATCGCATCGGTAATCTGAATTTCCCCACCAGCACCCGGCGTTACTCGTTCGATCTCAGCAAAGATTTCAGGTTGCAAGATGTAGCGGCCGGAAATGATGAGGTTCGATGGCGCCGCCTCGCGCGCCGGCTTCTCGATCATGGAGTCGATGGCGATTCTATTTCCCACGCGATCCTTGACTCCTACAACGCCATATCGCGAGACCCGATCCATCGCGACTTCCTCGATCGCAACGACATTGCCGCCGCACTGCGTGTAGAGATTGCACATCTGCAAGAGGCAGCCGGGCGAAGACCGCATGACCATGTCGGGAAGCAGGACTGCGAATGGTTCGTCGCCGACGATATCGCGAGCGCACAAAATCGCGTGCCCGAGCCCGAGGGGCTCTTGTTGACGGGTGAAGCTGGTCCGGCCGGCCTTAGGTAGCGAGCTTTCAAGGATCGCCAGTTCGTTGAACCGGCCCCTTTTCTTCAGTTCCGCTTCGAGCTCGTAGGGGCGGTCGAAATGATCCTCGATGACCGACTTGTTGCGCCCCGTGACGAAGATGAAGTGCTCAATGCCGGCTTCGCGCGCTTCGTCGAACGCAAGCTGGATGAGCGGCTTGTCCACCACGGTCAGCATCTCTTTTGGCATTGCTTTTGTTGCGGGCAGAAACCTTGTCCCCAATCCTGCGACCGGGAAGATCGCCTTTCTTACAGGCCGGTGGGCAGTCTTGCTCATCGTCACTTTTCCCAACCATGTGAGATGCTCGAAACTGCCGCCTATCGAGCACTTGTTGTTCTGGCCTAGCCCCCTGATGCCGGCTTCCGGCATAGAAAAATCTTCTCGCCGCGCATCAAGCCATGACGCGAGACGTCCGGCTCCTCCGCCGTTACCTCCTCGACCAAGAAACCGGGTCTGGCTAGGCGTTCGCGTGCATCGGCTCCGAAGAATCGCACATGGTCATGCTGGCCGAAGAACAGAAGGCGGTCTTCGGGAGAAGTTCTCTTTGGATCCTCGAATGATCGCGACCACCCCTCCACCATCGGAAACATGGCAATGAGCAACCCGCCTGGACGCAGAATGCGATGCAACTCGCCGAGCGCCTTGCTATCGTCGACATGTTCTAGCACATGCAGGCATAACACGACGTCAGCCACGGCATCGGGAAGATCGATTGCCTCGATGTTCAGTTTGAGATCGACGTTCGCCGCGAAAAGGTCGGCAGTCCTGTAAGACTTGAGCCCGCGCTTGGCGAGGTAAGTGCGCATGCAGGCCTCGGGTGCGAAATGCAACACATCGCGTCCAGCAAAGAAGTTCTGCTTCTCGTCGGCAATGGCGAGCAAGCGATGGCGCTCGAGCGACGAACAGGTGGGGCAGAGGATATCGCATACGAAAGGGTAGCCGTATCCGAGAAACCTGCCATCGTGGCCGCACACGGTGCAGTTCCGCGGGTAACGGCCAAACATCCCCCGGGCTGATCGCCAGGCAAATTTAAGCGTGTGGAAGTACGGCCGCGCGGTTGAGGCGAGCGTTAGCGCCATGATCGATTCCTCCTCGCGTCTGGAACCTGAGTGTCAAGCTGTCGGGGTTAGCCAAAATGCGTCTTCCGATCAAGAACGAAGGCTCATGGAGCCATGCATAGATGTATTAATCGGAAAATTCATAGAAGTGAGTATATTCAATTGCCGCAACTGTGAGTAGGATTTACGATCTAATTAAAGTTGCGCTCGCTCCAGCAGGGTCCAGATTGATTGTCGTAATATTGTCAAACTTGAGGATACCAATGTCACATCATGGGAAACATCAGGTTGACATCTGCGTCAAGTATAGTTCTCGTGGTGCCCACCACCTTGATCTTGAAGGATACCCGAATATGCGGTTGAGCCTCCTCGGCACCCCCGTCGATGCCCTGTCGATGGATGAAACTTTGAGCAGGATCGAAGATGCAATTTGCAGCCGCCGCCGTTTGCATCACGTTGCGATGAACGTCGCGAAGTTGGTCAAGATGCGCCAGGATCCCGATCTCAGGATCGACGTGGAGAAAGCGGATCTGATCGGAATCGATGGCATGGGAATCGTCGCTGCGGCGCGGGTGCTCCGTCTTCCCGTGACCCAGCGCGTTGCCGGAATTGATCTCATGTACGCGGTTCTCGAACTATGTTCCCGCGAAGGTTACCGGCCATACATCCTCGGCGCCAAGCGTGACGTACTCGATGCCGCTATCGAGAATGCACAACGAATGTGGCCCGGATTGCGTCTCGCCGGTTCTTGCGATGGGTACTTTTCGGCCAAGGATGAGGATGCAGTCGTCGATGGCATTCGCCAGAGCAAAGCCGACTGCTTATTCATCGCCATGCCGACGCCGCGCAAGGAGAGGCTGATCGCGCGGTACCGCGACGACTTCGGTGTGCCCTTTGTCATGGGGGTCGGCGGCTCAATTGACGTTTTGGCAGGGCATGTGAAGCGGGCCCCGCCGATTTGGCAGCGGTTCGGTTTGGAATGGCTGTATCGCGTTTATCAGGAACCTTCGCGTATGTGGTGGCGCTACTTCAGTACAAATGCAGTCTTTGGACTGCTTTTGGCGCGAGCCCTGGTGGGGCAAAGGCTAGGCCTGCGACAATAACTTTTGCGCCGCGGCCGGTTTTGGAGAAACACGATTTGAAAGCAGCTCGGCCAAGGCTTCTCGATATACGGAGATGATGGCCCGTTTACGGAGGTGATCGAGATCGCCGTGGCGCTGGGCGGATGCCAGTTTGGCCTTTGCCTCAGATTCGTTCTCGAGCAAATACTTGATTCCTTCGGCGATAGAATCTGACGAACTGGGGTCGCTAGCAAACGCGAATCCCGCTTGTGGCAGCAGGCCATCGATCCCCATCTTGCGCGAAAGCAGAATGGGGAGGCCCGCAAACAACGCCTCCACATGCGCCAGACCGTAGCTTTCGCGCCGCGTCGGCAGGATGAACGCCGCATAGTTTTTCAGGAGTTCGGGCAGCTGGTCGTTGGGCCGCGGCCCAAGGAAGGTGACGAGTGCTTCCGCTCCCGCACGCCGCACGGCCTCGCGTGCCCGAAGGAACTGGGTTGGCGTTCCGCCGCCAATCACATCGAGCCTGATGCCGGGGTAGATGGGGGCAAGGCGGTTCAGCGCGACGGCCATTCCTGTCAAGTTTTTGCGCTCCCAGCTGGCGATGTGGAAGACGCTGACCAGATGTGGAGCGCTCAGCACCGGTGCTGGCGCCAACACATCATGCGCCGGAGCAACGGGCAACAGCTTCATCTTTGCGAGCGCGGCCGGGAAACGCCCGGCGATCGCCGCCTCGGTCCATGGAGCGAAGGAAAAGAGCGCCTGCGCCGCATCGACATGGGCTGCGAAACGATTTGCGAGATCGGGCCGTGCATGGATGACTTTGAGATCGCTGTCGCCCTGAATCGAAAATACAATTGGCACGCCAAGCGCGTTCGCGAGATAACTGCCGGCTAGACCGTCGATGGTGAGCTTATGAGCATGCACCAGATCGATGGCGAGACGGCGCGACTTGATGTCGGTGAGCAGGAACCGGGCCACGGCCTCCATGCGCGTCTTGAGGAGGAGGCCCTTGGGAAGCGCCCGATAGGCGACA
Organism: Aestuariivirga sp.; assembly: GCA_046160365.1. GTDB lineage: Bacteria > Pseudomonadota > Alphaproteobacteria > Rhizobiales > Aestuariivirgaceae > Aestuariivirga. The sequence goes on from JBJXGL010000327.1 coordinate 4,240, forward strand.
GCGAAACGGTCCGGCTCGTAGTGCAGGAGTTCCTCGCCCCGCAAACCGTTGACCCTGTTGAGCGAGTAGACGACATGGCGGTGTTCGCTCGCACCATCAACGAGCCGTTTGATGGCGGGCGTCTTTGCCGGCACCAGGGCGTCGGGAAAGTCGCAGCTGACGTGAAGGATTGTGGCCATTGCACAGGAACGCCGTGTGCCGGATCAACCGGCGGGCTCGTAGGCAGTGTGATACCGGTCGAAACCGCCATAACCGCTGCGCATCGTCTTCAGCTGCCGGCCATCGGCCCTGTTGATAATGATTCCGGCAACTTTCTCATAGACCTCCGGGGCATTGGCAAGGGCGCGTTCGACCGCGTCCCGCTGGGTTTCGCCCCAAGCGATGACGTAGATGAAACAGTCGACCCAGTTGGCCACCGCGCGTGCATCGAACACGCTGCCGAGCGGCGCGAGATCGATGATTACAGTGTCGTAATTTTGCGAAACCTGGGTGATGAGCTCGCCAAAGCTCGGCAGCGTCAGCAGTTCGGCAGGGTTACCAACGTGGATTTCTGTGAGCCCCGGCAGCACGGAAAGTTTGCTGACCGGATCGCGCTTGACCAGTTCCGTCCATGGCACCGCTCCGACAAGAACGTCTGGCACGCCGCGTTTCTCATCGGGGCAAATCTGCAGCGAGAGCGCCGGGTTTCGCAGGTCGCAGTCGATGACGATTGTCTTCGCGCCCGTCATTGAGTAGTAGTGGCCGAGGTTGCTGGCGATTGTTGTCTTTCCTTCGCCGGGCAGTGTGGTGATGACGCCAATCACATGCCACGTCCCCTGCGAATGCGGATTCAGCGCTACGCGAAGATGGCGAAAACCTTCGGCGAAGAGCGAGAATGGGTGCTCCACGACGTAGCGGAGAATGCCTGTGTGAGGCGGCAGGTGGCCGCCCATGCTGGAGTTCGCGCGTGACAACAATCTGCGCTTTAGCGGGGCGGCGGACCGCCCTCGCACCTTCTCAAAGATTGCAAGCACACGCCGGCTGGTCAGTGTTTCGGCCTCTTCGATGCGGCGCACTGTGTTGTCGAGTCTGTCGCGGAGAAGCGCCGTGGCCGCTCCGCCGAGCAGGCCAACACCAAGCGCGCCGGCGAGCACGAGCGTGAGCGGCGTGTTGCTTGGCATGGCCGGCCGAGTCGCTGGAGCGACGACGCGGGCATCCTCTGCGGGCAGCGACTCTTGCTGGATAACCTCGGTCTGGCGGGAAAGGAAAGTTTCATAGAGTTGCCGCAACGAAGTTGCGTTGCGCTCAAACTCGCGCAGGCGGATGCTTTTCTCTTTGAGATCAAGCTGTCTGGAGGAGAGTTTCGTTGTTTCCTCCTCAAGCTTTGTAACGCCGTTCTCCGAGGAAATCGCGGCTTTTATCAAGCTGTCGCGGTACTTGAGGATTTCCTCTTCCAATTGGCCCTGTATTGCCTGCATTTCGAGGCGCGCATCGACGGCCAGCCTGTGATTCTTGCCAAGCCGCTCCGCAACCTCCTTCTCTTCCCGCGACTGCTCGATCCATTGGTCGCGAAGCTTGCTGATGGGACTGTCGCCGGGCGCTTCGATGGCAGCGGAGTTGAAGTCGTTCTGGGCAATGAGTGTTCCGATCTTCTCAGCCTTTACCCGGGCTTCGGTGGCACTCGCCCGGATCGCAGAGAGTTGGCTTGTCAGTTCCATCACTTCCTGATCCATCAACAGCTTGCCATCGCTCTCGATGAGATTGTTTTGGACTCTGTAGCTCTGGACCGCCTCGTCCGCCGCGAAAACCTTGGCTCGAAGCTCCTCCGTGCGCTGCTCCAGCCATTTCGCAGCCCGGCGTGTCGCATCGAGTTTCGCATTGATCTGGCTGTCGAGAAAGACGTCGACAAATGTGTTGGCGATGCGGGCCGACTTCTCCGGATCATGCGAGGTGAAGTTGACTTGGACCACGTAACTAACGCCAATTCGGCGCACGTCGAGCCTACGCTGCAGGGCTGAGGCGGCCGCCCTATCGGTTTCCTCGGCACTGCGTTGCCGTTGCAGGCCCGCCATCGACAACACGGGCTGAAGAAACCTTCTGAGAGTTGAGGCCCTGGTGAATTCTTCGTCTTGGCCGAGTCCAAGACGCGTCACGACACCCTGTGCCACGTAGTCCGAGCGAATAAGTTCGGCCGCACTATCGACCACGCCCGAGTCGACGAGCGGCAACTCGGTTACCTGCTGCGAAGCCAGCACGTTGGGCCGCGCGGGGTCCACAAGAAGCATGCTCGTAGCCCGATACGTCGCCTGGCGAGTTGCTGCGTATGCCAGGCCGGCGAGAACGCAAAGCGCCATCACGGCGAGCATCGTTCCGGCGCGTCGTCGCAATGCACCGGAGATATCGGAGAATGCCTGATCCAGTTCGCTCCCCGTATCCGCAGTCCGGCCCAACGGCATCTGCAAGGGGACAGCTGTGCGATCGCGGTGTTGATCGACAATGTTCAAGCGATACTCCCATCACGCAAAGCGCGATACTTGGTCCGGCGCCGGCCACGGGTCTCAGCGTACCACGTTTTGTTCCCTTGCCACATCATTTCGTAGGGACACATGCAATATAAGCCACTCTGCCAGCAAACGCTTGCAAATCTAGATTGCCGTGTCGAGTCAGGATACGTGTAAAATTGTCAACGTCGATCCGCGCTGGATGGCGATGTGCACAAAAATATAAGAATTGTTTGACAGTGAAATGACAGGTTTATTGAATTGATTCATATTGACTGTTGCGTCAATTTTCCATTTGAGCTAGGTGATGCTTTTCCGTCAGTTGGGTCAAGCGTAGTACGTTACTATTCTGGGTCGGCGCAAAGTTCAATTTGGTTGATCAGGAGAAAGAAATGCCGAACATCATTCTAGGCACACAAGGGCTCGACACACTTCTCGGCACGTCGGCTGACGACGTCGTAGCGGCGCTGGGCGGCGACGATGAAATCTATCTGAATGGAACGAACGGTTCGGTCGATGGCGGCAACGATCTCGCCCGCGGCGGAGAAGGGGATGACTCGATCTTTGGCGGATCGGGCAACGATCAATTGCGCGGCGATGGCGGCTCCGATTTCATACGTGGCGGTGGCGGTGACGATCTCATACTTGGCGACAGCGGCAACCCTCTTCTGGCGACCGAGGGCGATGATGCGCTGTTCGGTGACGGCGGCAATGACGCGTTGTATGGCAACGGCGGAAACGATGCCTTGAACGGCGGCATTGGCGACGACTTCCTTTCCGGCGGCCTTGGCAATGACGCGCTGGTTGGCGGGTCCGGCATCGATACGGCCTCGTATCAGAACACCATCGGCTCAGTGAACGTCAATCTCACTCTGGGCCTGGCAACCGGACCGCTCGGCAACGACACGCTCACGGGAATTGAGAACGTCATCGGCGGCTCCTTTGGTGACATCCTCACCGGCGATGCGGCCGACAACAAACTCTTTGGAGGCGACGGAAACGACGGACTGCGCGGCAATGACGGACACGATTCCCTTTACGGGGAGAACGGCACCGATACATTGATCGGCGGCCTTGGAAACGACACCCTGGAGGGCGGTGCGGATCGCGACAACTTGCAAGGCGGCGACGACGACGATACTATCATCGGTGGCGCGGGTAACGACGTCATGCGGGGCGGCGGCGGTGCCGACAAGTTCACTTACACCGATATCGGCGATGCCGGTCTGACCAACGCAACGCGCGATTCGGTGCTCGACTTCGAAGTCGGGATCGATGTCTTCGATCTCACCGCGTTCAATGTGACATTTGGCGGACCTGCGACTGTGTCGGTGGCCTCGGGAGGCGCGCCGAACTATTTCATCGCGACGGTCGATGCCGATAACAACGGCATCAATGACTTCAACATCAGCGTGACGACGACCGGCGGCGCGCTGAGCGTGGCAGACTTCATTCTCGTTTGAGATCGAAATCCGGGACGGCAACTTCAGGGTTGCCGTCCCGTTTCCTTTTGTGGCAGCTCGGCTTGATCGAGACTTCAGCCCACCGCTGACGGCTGCAGGCGACCAAGGCGCGCAACGGCTCTTTCTCGTATCCTTCCTGCGGGTCCCATGGCGGCCGCCAGGCACAGGACGACGCTCGTGATATTGGCAACGCCGCCAAACGCGCTTGATTCGGTGAGACCGTTGAAAAATACAAACAGAAGTAGCGCGATGACCAGGCGTTCGTCGCGCCATACTGCCAGCAGGAACCGGCTGACGAGTGCCGCAACGAACAGCATCACGCCCACGATTCCCGTGGTCATCCAGAGTTGCAGGAAGATGTTATGGGCATGGGGCGCCGCGTGCCCCATCAAATCTTGATAGGCCGGCATGACAAAGACGCTGCTGCCATATCCCCAGCCGAACCATGGCCTTTGCGATCCGAGCATATTGGCGACAGCCCAGATATGTGTGCGGCTCGTGCCCGTCATGATCTCGTCGGCATCGCCAGAGCGCGACAGCATCGCCATGATCTGTTCGCTGTAGGGCGTAACCGCCACAAGTATCACGGCGGCGAAGGCTGCGGCGAGGAGAAGGTAAGGCATCACGCGCAGCTTCCCGAACCAGTAGACGGCCAGGACAATGACCGTGATGGCAATCGAGGTGCGGCTGTTGGAGAGAAGAAGCGTCGTGGCCAACAGCAGGAGCGTCAGCAGCGGAGCGGGGCGCCAAAACGCCCGTAGCTGTTTCCAGTGCACGGCGAGCAGGATGATGCCGAGGCAGCACAACCGCCCGATGGAATTGGCATGACCGGCAAGGCCCGAAAGCCGCATGGAGAGGATTTGCTGATTGCCGGACCAAATACGCATCCGGCCAAGAGAGGGAACGGCAAAATAGACGATCAACGAACCGATGGCCAGCGCGGCGATGCCGATCAGAATGGCGATCATCACATGTTCCACCGGCAAGCGATGCAGGGTGCCCGCGAAAAAAAGATAGAAGCTAACAATGCTGAACGCGGCGACGACGCTGTAGACTGGGCTTGGCGCATAAAGGCTGGTCAAGAGGAGATAACCGAAGAGCAACGTCCAAAGCAGGCGCTCGGTCGAGAACATGGAGCGCAGGGCCGCGCCAAGGCCGTTCATCGCGAGCAGCGCGAGAAGCGCCCATGAGCCTGCCTTCAACATGATCTGAAAATCAATTGCCTTGTCGTCATAGGCGCGCACCCGAACCACGGCGTCGAGCATGAAGATGGCGCCTGCGAGAACGATCAACAGCGCAAACTTGTCGCCTGCCAGGGCGTGCCAGACAACCATGGCGGCGACAGCTAGCAAAGGCAGTCCGAAGACAAGCGCCAGACTCATCGGATCATTAAGCGCGAGGGCCAAGCCGGCGCAGGCCGACAGCACCAGAACCGCGAGCAGCATGCCGTCGGCTAGGCTCAAGCTGCCGAAAAGTTTACTCGGGGCGATCATGCCGCTTATTTCCGGCTTCGCTGCGCCAAGATCAGTAGGCGTTCGCAAATGTGCGGCGCGAGAACGCCGTCCGCAGCAGAATGACGATGTCGAGCCAGGCGCTCCAGTTGTCGATGTACCACAAATCGAAGCGCACCCGCTTGCTCATCTTCTCGACAGTCTGGGTCTCGCCGCGCAGGCCATGGATCTGTGCCCAGCCGGTAATCCCCGGCTTCACATTGTGCCGCCGCGCGTATTGCGAAATTTTCATCTCGTACTCGCGATCGTGAGCGAGGGCATGGGGTCTCGGTCCCACGAGAGACATTTCACCGCGCAGCACGTTGATGAGCTGCGGCAGTTCGTCGATGCTGAAGCGCCGAAGAAGCGAGCCGACGCTTGTGATGCGGGTATCATTTCGCGATGCCTGCCTGATCGTATCGCCGTCGTCCATTACCGACATGGTGCGCAGCTTGATGATTTGGAAGGGCTGCTGATTGAAGCCGAAGCGGCGCTGACGGAAGAACACCGGCCCGCCATCCTCGATCTTGATGGCGATCGCGGCAATTGCGAGCACCGGCGCTGTCAGGATGGTGAGCACCAGCGCGCCGGCGAAATCGAACGCGCGCTTCATGAAAATTGTGAGCCCGCTCATCGCCGGCCGCGTCAGTTCGAGGCTTGCAAGCTGCCCGTGATGCGAGATGCGCGGGCTGTCAAATCGGTCGAGCACCCATTCCGCCGCAAGGTTGATCGCGACCGGCGTGTTGAGAAAGGCTTCGGTGCATTGGTCGATGGTCGATTGCTCCGACCACGGAAGAACCAGAAAAACCGAGTTGGGCTGGACACGCCGCGCCAATGCCACGGCGCCCGCCAGATCCTCGGCGATCGACGCCCGGTCGGTCGAGTCCCGCAATAGAGCAACATCCTCGACAATGAGTTCGGAACCTTGCTGCTTCTGCCTCTGTACGAACGGCACGACGTCGACTTGGCGCCCAACCACGATGACGCGGGTCGAAACAAAGCGGTGCTTCTTGTTGACGGCTGAAATAGCGCCAACCAGCATCGGCCGGGTCAATGCCAAGACAGGCATTCCAAGAAAATACGTCACGACCACTGTGGCGCGCGAATAGTCTCCGAGCAAACGGGTCAGAAAGCCGATGGCGATGAATGCAACCATCGCGATGTTCCACGCGATCAGCGCCTCCCAGACCTGCCGCCGCTTGCTGACGAAGCGTGTCGGTTGGTAGCGCCCGCGCAGGAGATTGGCGAAAAGGAAGACGAAAGTGAGGAGCGCCGCCATCTGCATGGCCAACAGCATGTTGCCGATGACGCCATATAGCGACAAATGAGCGATCACATGCGAAACGGTTGCGATCGACCAAACAGCTGCTGCATCAGAGGCGGCGGTCGCTGCGACAAGCGTCGATCTCAAAATTCTGGGATCTACTGCAACGGAAACAGGCGCTGTCATTCCGGCGCTGGCGACTTGGTTCATAAGGCCTCCTCAAAACAACCGCATCACGAACGCCGCCCGCCGGCGATTGAATCGGCGCAACGCCGGAACTCGCCCTGTCGATCCAGAACTTCATATTTCACCGCCAATACGATGACGGTCGAAAAGCAAACTCGTGGATCCCGCATCACTCGGATCAACGGCTCTGTTGATCTCACGTCAGATTGACGTAAAACTGATCCATGTCAAGTTTTTTTGCATTGCAACGCGAGCATGGATTTCTCCATTATATGCATTTGTTTCAAATCGTTAGCGCCAGACTCAAAGAACTTTTCCCCATGGGTTGCGGACTTGATTCCGGTATGTTGTTCGAGGATGAAGATTGCCCCGGGAAGGCAGCTGGCAGGGGCTCGCGAGGCAGGACCAGGTGAGGCAGCAGCACATGATCTCTCCGCTTCGAGTTTACATCTTGGCGCTAGCCGCTGCGCTGTTCTTCACGGCCTTTCCGGCGCTGGCATTTGATCCAGGCCGCGGCCTCAATGCAACGGCTTGGTACACATGGCCGCGCTTCAAGGGCTTTGACAAGCCAGGCGTCGTTTGGCCGCCTTTTCCGAGCAACCGGCGGCTCCCCCGGCGCGCGGAATTCGCACGGATCAAAACGCTGGGATTCGACTCGATCAGGCTTGGCGTCGATCCAGCGATTTTCATCGGACTCGAGGACAATCAACGTTTCGCAGCCGAGCGTCTGGTGATGGACAGCGTCGGCGATGCGGTGACCGCGGGGTTGAAGGTTGTGTTCGACCTCCATCCCAACAGCCGGCACCAAGTTTATGGCCAGTACGCGGTCATCTCGGCGGAGAATCCCGAGGCGTTTGCTCTGTATGTCGCCATGGTTGGCGATGTGGCCGAGCGGCTCGCAAAGTTTCCAAAGGACAGCGTGGCGCTGGAATTGATGAACGAACCGCGCCTCAAATGCAAAGGCGCGGACGTTGAACGATGGAACGCCATGCTCGATCAGATGATCGCCGAAGCGACGCGCCGGGCGCCCGTACTGCCGCTTGTTCTCGGTGGAGCCTGTGCATCGAGCATCGAGGGTCTCCTGGCGCTTGACCCCAGGCGCTGGAAGCGCGACGACCTATTGTACACTTTCCACTTTTACGAGCCTTTCCCCTTTACTCATCAGGGAGCGCCCTTCACGCCTTGGCCGGAAAAGTACCTTTCCGATCTGCCTTGGCCGCCATCTGCAGGCGCCGATGCCGCGCCCATCCTCGCTGATGCCTCAAAGCGCATCGACAAGTTGCCAAAGGATCAACAACTCAAGGCCAAAGCGGGCGCAACCGCGGTTCTCGCCAAGTATCTGACAAGCGGTTCGGGAGCGGAAACGCTGAAGCAGAGGCTGGAGCAAGTCGCGCGCTGGGCGGACGAAAACGGCGTGCCGCGCAAAGCCGTCTTTATCGGTGAGTTTGGCGTCTACGGCACGACAGCGGAAACAACAGGCGCTTCATGCATCGATCGCGCATCCTGGGTGCAAGATGTCCGTCTCGCCGCCGGCGAACTTGGTTTCGCCTGGTCGTTCTTCCATATCGACGGCCCGTTTGGGCTTCTTGCCAAACCTCACTATGAGCCCGAACCTGCCTTACTTCGAGCGCTCGGACTGGCGGCTCAGGGCGAATGCGCTAGTCCCTAACATGATAGATCGAACATCCGTGCACACTCGGGCCCGCGTTCATTCTGAACTGGCATTTGTTGTGACAGAGGGAACTGAAGCGGCTAAGCAAAGCCGCCGAAACGAACCCACGAAGCGGAAGTTTCAATTCAATCGACCGCTGTGTCGCCACCGAAGTTGGAAGTCTGAGGCATGACATCAATACTCGGCATTGTGAATCTAAGAAATCGTGCTCGCCAACTTCTGGTCAAGGCGCGGCGGTTCTATCTCGTCAAGTTCTGGGGGATGGACATCCATCCTGAAACGCTCATCTCGTTGCAGGTCCATCTCGACAAGAGCAATCCGAAAGGCATTCATATCGGACAGGGCACGGCGATTTCCTTCGGCGCCACGGTGCTAACTCATGACTACATTCGTGGCATTCATGCCGACACCTATATTGGGAAGTTTACGCAGATCGGCGCGCGCAGCATCATCATGCCGGGCATTCGAATCGGCGATCACTGCGTCGTCGCCGCCGGATCAGTCGTCGTCAAGGACGTCCCGTCGAACTGCATTGTCGGAGGCAATCCCGCTAAGATCCTGCGCGAAGGCATCGACACGCACTATTGGGGCCGCCTCAAGGAATATGGTGAAGGCACACCCTGGTGAAGGACGGTCACGCTTCTGAACACGGCGGAAAACAACAGATTAGCACCGCGTCCAATTCTCGCACGCATTCCCTTGTGCTGCGGGCGAGCGCGCTGATTGACCAGGCCGTGCATTCCGCGATCGGCTTCGCGCTCACGCTCACAATCGCTCGCCAATACGAGGTTCCGGCCTTTGCCGCCTATGGCACCGCAGTCTCGGTGGCGCTGGTCGCTCAATCCTTTCAGCGGACCGGCCTCAACATTCCTAATGCGCTGCTCGATCCGCAATCGCTAAACCAGAAGCCGGGTCCGCATCTCGGTCAGTATCTCCTCTTCACTGCCATATCCCTTGCCGCCCTGATGGCGTGCTTCGCGGTAGCGTTGCTGATCCACAACTCACCGGCCATGCAGCTTCTCGCACTTTCGTCGCTCGTGCTGGCGGTGCACTATTTCGGCCTTGAGGCTGAGCGCGTGCTCTTGTTCAAGTCGGGAAGGCCAATCGTCTGCGCCGCCGTTTCGCTGGCACAGGGCGTTTTGATCGCCGCCGCCCTGCTTGGCGTCTGGATTGCCGGTCCGCCGCTCGAAACCATGCTTGGCGCCTTGATTGCGATTTCGCTTGCCCGGACAGTCGCCGTCTTGCTGATCATGGGCCGTCCCCAATTTCGAGCCGGCGCTGCGCTCGTCGGCGACAGCTTGCGCCGCGATCTCTCTTTCTCGAGTTTCGGCACCCTGGCGACATTGGCGATCGGACATGGCCCGGTGTTCGTGCTGGGGCTGGTTTCGTTTCCCGCCGCTGTTGCTGCCTTCGTGGCGATGCGCGCCGTGTTCCAGCCGCTCCAGCTCGTGGTGCGGGGCCTCGACAGTTCTTCGAAAATACTGGGTGCTACCGGTCAAGACGAACTTGCAGTGCGCGCCGCCATGGGCCGGGAGTTGACTCTCAACCTCGCGGTCTCGGCCGCCTATGCCGCCCTCGTGCTGCCGATGGCGCATTGGATCGAGCAGCTACTTTTTGCCGGCAAGTTCGCCGACCACATCGTGACGCTCTATCTCTGGGCGGCGGTCATGGCGGCGATGAACGCCGCTCTGGCCGTCGAGACGGCGGTGTTCCGGCTGAAGCGTGTGCGGCAATACATGACCTGCCAGATCGCTGGAGGTGCGGCGGCATTCGCCGCGGCCTGGCCCTTGTGCAGCTACTTCGCCGATCAAGGTGCTGCCATCGCTTCGATACTCGGCTGGATGGTGATGGCTATGCTGGGCTGGCGGTTGACGCGGGCAGGGCAGGCGTCCTGACTTTTGGCGGGCGCGGACGGCTCGACCGCTCTATTCGGCTGCCGCCGAGACAATCGGATAGCGGTAGTGGCTGGTATCGATGTTGGTTTTCTTGATCTCGGCTGGATTGCCCGCCACAAGGGCGCGCGGTGGAACATCCTGAAGTACCACGGTGTTTGCGGCGATGACCGCCCCTTCGCCAAGCGTTACAGGGCCGAGGATCATGGCGCCCGGCCCAACGATGACACTAGACTCGAGGGTGGGCGCACCCTCTTTTGGCCAATTGCTGCCGATCACGGCATGAGTGCCGATTTGGCATCCGGGACCGATGCGCGCGCCCGTCGTGATCAGAACGGCAAGGCCGTTGTGGCTGAAATGGGCGGTAGGATGGATTTCTGCCTCCGCCGGAACGCGCGCCGCGCAAAGGACTCTGATCGCGCCGTCGAAAAGTTTCGCCAGCGGTCGCAGCCGCCATTGGTGAAACCGCCGCGCGGCAAGATGCAGTCGCATGATGAGTTGCATGGGTTAGCTAGCTTGCCTCACTTCGCGAGAGCCCTGCAACGGGTCCGACAAATTGAGATCGCCGTTAAGCGGCAAAGCCGGCTTGCCCGCGAGAATCGCCGTGATGCGTTGGGCTGCGTGGCCATCGCCATAGGGATTGGGCTTACCGCGCAAATCCTCGCCCGCGCAGTTGAGGTAGTGCTTTGCATTGTCGAAGATGGCCGAAGCTGAAGTGCCGACAAGCCGCAAGTAGCCCGCTTCGACTCCCTCGGGCCGCTCCGTCACCTCACGCATGACGAGCACAGGTTTGCCGAGCGAAGGCGCCTCTTCCTGCACGCCGCCGGAATCGGTGATCACCAGCGCGGCGCGATCGAGCAGCCAGATGAAGCTTCCGTAGTCGGCAGGCCCGGTGAGGAAGATGTTGGAGATGCCTGAGAGTGCGCTCATCACCGGTGCCCGAACATTGGGGTTCAAGTGCACCGGAAGCACGATCTGGATGCCGGGAAGTGCGGCGATCTTGGCGAGCGCCGCGAGTATGTCCCGCAGTGGCTGCCCGAAATTCTCCCGCCGATGGGTGGTCACCAGAACCAGCCGCTTGCCGGGATCGAGGAATTCGAATGCCCGTTCGAACCCGCCGCGAAGCGAGCTGTCGGATTTGATTTTTGCAACGATGCTTTGTAACGCATCGACGATCGTGTTCCCGGTGACATAGATTCGCTTCTGGCCGAGATTCTCCGCAAGCAGGTTGCGCTTGGCGGTCTTGGTGGGCGCGAAGAGATCCTCGGCGATGGCATCGACAATGCGCCGGTTGAGTTCTTCGGGCCAGGGCTGGCCGAAATCATGTGTGCGCAGTCCCGCCTCGACATGGCAGACTCTGACTCGGCGGTGGAACGCCGCCATTGCGCAAGCGGAAGCCGTCGTCGTGTCGCCATGCACGAGAACCGCGTCGGGCTGCACGTCATCTAGCGTCTGGTCGAAACGCGAAACGATGGCGCTCATCAGTTCGTTGAGAGAACCCGACTCCGTCATCGCCGCGAGATCTATATCGGGCGCGATGCCGAAAATGTCGAAACCCGACTTCAGCATGTCGCGGTGTTGCCCGCTCGCGCAGACGATCACCTCAAAGCCCTGGGCTTGCCGCAACGCCGTAATGACTGGCGCCATCTTGATCGCTTCGGGCCGGGTGCCTATGGCTACGATTACACGCATGATGTTAGGCGGCGCCGGGCCGGGCGTTTGGACCGCCGTCTCAAGCTAATTCGCCGGCGATCCGCCGCTTGAAAGTGATCTTGCCGCGGCGGCTCGGCGCGCCGCAACGGATAATCACGGCGTCGGTGCCGGTGAGAGCATCGCCTGCAAGCACCCGGCAGCCATCCACCACAATTCCAGCACCACCACTCAAGAGGTCCTCAGGGTCCATCGACTTGTAGGCGGTGTGGCCGGTCATCAGGAAAACGGCATCGACACCTCTGACGGCATCACTGATCCGCCGTGTGAAGCCGTATTTTTCAAGGTGCAGATGGCGCTCGTCGACGAAAGGATCATGAACCTTGAGCGAGTAGCCGCGGTCGAGCGCCTCGGCAATCAAGAGTTCGGCCGGGCTCTCGCGCGGGTCGTCGATGTCGGCGCGATAGGCAAGACCGAGGACAGCGATCGTTGCACCCCGTGTCAGGCCCTCCAATTCGGCGCGGTCAAGCAGGCGCACCGGCTGGCTGTCGTTGATTTCCCGGGCATGGCGCACGAGGCCGCTCACTGCCGGATACGATTCGACAAGAAACCACGGATCGACCGGAATGCAGTGCCCACCGACGCCGGCACCCGGTTGCAGGATGTTGACGCGCGGGTGCTGATTGGCCGTGTTGATGACGTCCCCCACATCGATTCCTGCAAGTTCGGCGATGCGCGCAAAACTGTTGGCAAGCGCAATGTTGACATCGCGATAAGTGTTTTCGGCAAGCTTCGAGAATTCCGCCGCTTCCGCGCTCGTCTCGGCAACATTGCCTTTGCAGAACGACTTATAGAAGTCTCGCGCCCGGCGCGCCGCGCGTGGCGTGAGGCCGCCAACGACCCGATCGTTGTGCACGATCTCCTTCAGCGTATTGCCCGGATAGACTCGCTCGGGGCAATAACAGAGATCAAGATCGTTCGTGATGTCGAAGCCTGCCTCCGCTAGAATTCCGCCGATAGTCTTGCGCGTCGTAGCGATAGGGCTGGTCGATTCGAGAATTACCATATCGCCACGCTTCACATAAGGCAGGATCGATCGTGTGGCCGCCGCGACGAGACCGATATCAACAGTCTTGAACGGCGTTATGGGCGTGGGCACGCAAATGATGAACACATCGGCTTGAGCAGGCGCCTTGGCGACTATTAGCTTGCCGCTCGTCAGTTCCTGCTCGACCAGTTCCTTCACACCTTCTTCTTCGATCGTCGAGCTGCCGCTGGACAGCCGTTTGAAGATGTGGTCGTTCGTATCGACGCCGATCACCTCATGACCGGCGCTAGCAATAACCGCCGCTGTCGGAAGGCCGACGTAACCGAGTCCAATAACGCAGACTTTTCTCAACAAATGCATGCCAAATGCCCCGCTCGTTAGAGCCTGCAGGATGAACATACCCGCTGGCCATTACATGCCGTCCTTACGCAGCGTAATACCCTGCGAGCTTAAGGTGTCAAGCGTTTTCGCTGCACCGCACCCAACTCAAACTCGCATCCATCGCGATTAACGAGCTAGGCCAGCAATATGGCAGTGATGTTGCAAAGCAGAATCAATTCAAATTTGATCAATCCTATCTGCCTTTTCGTATTCACGTGGAAGCAAGTGCGCCGAATCACGCATGACAACTTGCGTCCAAAACGACGATTTCGATGGCAGATTGGTTCCTCACACAGACGTGCGTACCGACGTCAGCCACGCTGGATGCAGGCGCTCGAAGGTCATTGCATCAACAGTTCGCATGGGCAAACATCAATGCTCTGCCCCCCACCATTTTCCACAAGCCGCCATTCGATTCCGAAAGCGATCAAATCCCCTATACTCCGGCTGATTCGGGGTAAGATAAGCGATGACGAAGAACGGCGGGCCGGAGGGTCTGGAAGCGGCCGGTCCTGCTGCAATTGAGCGGCGGGCCGTGCCTTTGTCGTCGATCGTGCTCGCATTCCTGCTCGCCGCCGCCGTGGCTGCGGGCGCCTATGCGCTGAAGCAGGACGTGAAGCCATTCTATCTCATCCTCGGCGCAGTGCTGTCGCTGGCGGGATTACTCGCGGTGTTCGGCGCGGCGGCGGGCATCGTTACCATCGGACGCGCTTCGCAACAGCGCGAATTCCTTGACAGCCTGACCGATGCTCTGGCGGAACCCTGCGTGGTAGCCGATCACAAAGGCCGCGCCGTCTATGCCAACGGCCCCTTCATCAAGCTCGCGGCTAAAGCGGGCGCGGGGCGGCTCGTCGGTTTCGATATCCTCTATGCCGGCTATCCCGATTTCGCCGAACCCGTCTATCAGCTGGCGCAAGCCGCACGTGAGGGCGAAGCGGCATCGCGCGAGATCAGAGTGGGCGCTGGTTCCTCCGCACCCGGCGCCGATCCCGATAAACCAGCATGGCTCAGACTCACGGTCGCGCCGGTGCCGCAGCCACGCGGGCATCCTTACGCGCTCTGGCGCTTGACCGACATCAGTGAAGATCGCGCGCGCCAGGAGCAGGCCTTCAGCCGCCTGCAATTCATCATCACCTATCTCGATTTCGCGCCGGCGGGATTCTACTCGGCCTTGCCCGATGGCAAAGTCGACTACCTCAACGCCACTCTGGCGGGCTGGCTCGGCCGCGATGTGTCGCAATCGCAGAATGGCAATCTCACGGTCACGGACATATTGGGCGAAGAGAACACCACACTCATCGCAGGCGTTGCCGCCCAGCCAGGCCATACGCGCACCGAAACCTTCGATTTCGATTTGAAGCTCAAGGACGGTTCGCTCATGCCCGTGCATGTGGTGCACCGGGCGGATTTCGATCCGAAGGGCGGCGTATTGCCGACGCGCACGCTGATCCTGCCGCGCCAGTCGGCGGTGCAGTCGGATGGCGGCTCGCGGCCCATGGCGAGATTCACCTCCGCCGCCCCCATCGGCATTGCCGACGTGGATCGCGATGGATTGGTTCTGACCGCCAATTCCGCGTTCCTCAAACTGGTGCCGCGCGCCAAACGCGGCGCGAAACTCGCCGAAGCGGTCAGCGCTGAAGATCGCGCCGTGCTTGCTCAGGCGCTGACCAACGCCTTCGATACCGAAATGCATCCGGCGACCGCCGAAGCAACGATTGAAGGCGACAAGGGCAGGGCGGTACTGTTCACGGTCGTGCGTCTGTCTGCCGCCGACAACTCCGCCGTGGCCTTTGCCATGGACCGCACCGAAAACCGCGCGCTCGAAGTGCAGCTCGCGCAGAGCCAGAAGATGCAGGCCGTGGGCCAGCTCGCGTCGGGCATCGCCCATGACTTCAACAATGTGCTGACCCCGATCATCGGCTTTGCCGATCTCCTGCTCGCCAAGATGCGGCCCACGGACCCGTCTTTCGCCGATGTCATGAACATCAAGCAGAACGCCAACCGCGCCGCGAACCTGGTGCGCCAGTTGCTCGCATTCTCGCGCCGCCAGACATTGCAGCCCAAGGTCCATTCACTGACCGAGGCCATGTCCGAACTCGGCAACCTCTTGGGCCGCGTGCTTGGCGAAAAGGTAGAGCTCAAGATCACTCATGGCCGCGACCTTGGCCTCGTCATGGTGGACATCCACCAGTTCGAGCAAGTCATCATCAATCTCGCGGTCAACGCCCGCGATGCCATGCCCAAGGGTGGCAAGCTCAAGGTGGCGACCTACAATCTCTCTGTCGAAGATTCGAAGAGCGTGCGCCCCGATCTCATGCCGCCCGGCGAATATGTGGTGGCGGAAGTGGAGGACGAGGGCGCCGGAATCCCGGCCGAAATCCTAGACAAGATCTGGGAGCCGTTCTTTTCCACCAAGGAAGTGGGCAAGGGCACCGGCCTCGGCCTCTCCACCGTCTACGGCATCGTCAAGCAGACCGGTGGTTACATATTCTGCGACAGCGTTGTGGGCCGGGGAACCAAGTTCTCGATCTATCTGCCGCGCTACTATCCGCCCGCCGTCACCGCGCCGCAGGAAGAAGCAAAACCGGTCCAGCCCAAGCGCGCGGACTTCACCGGCAAGGGCCGCATCCTGCTTGTCGAGGATGAAGATGCCGTGCGCGCTTTTGCGCTCAGAGCGCTGTCGTCACGTGGTTATACAGTCGTTGAAGCGGACTCCGGCGAGCGCGGACTTGAAGCAATCGTTGCCGACAAGGAAGGCTTCGATCTCATACTGTCCGATGTGGTCATGCCGGAAATGGACGGCCCGTCGATGCTCCGTGAAATCCGCAAGCGCGGAATCAAGACCAAGGTTGTCTTCGTCTCGGGCTACGCCGAGGATGCCTTCGAAAAAAATCTCGAAGGCGAAACCGACTTCGCCTTCCTGCCCAAACCTTTCTCGCTCAAGCAGCTGGTCGAGAAGGTGAAGGAAGTGATGGAAAGCTGACGTCCTGGGTCGCTTCGCCGGACTTGCTGAAAATAATCTTGCATTGGCAGCGCTGCCCCCCTTGTGCGGCACAACGCGAACTTGCAGTCTCCTCGCGCGTTCCGGGGGCGGAACATGGGACGGCGTGGATAATCCTATCCACGCAAACAATGGCGACAGGAGCCCTCTATGACAACGACGCGCTGGCAACTCAACAATACCACGGGCGGACTTTGGAGCACGGCAGGCAATTGGACCGCCGGCGTGCCGGATGCCGCAGGCGACTTCGTCACGTTCGATATCAGCGATCCGGCGCTCTCCGGCGGCGGAGCCGGCACGAGAACGATAGACTTGAGCGGCATTGCCCGCACGGTTGGTTTCTTGAATCTGGCGGGTGATGCAACGCGCAACTGGAACATTGGCCTGAGCACGGACACGCTGATCTTGCAGCCTCTGGGCGGCGATGCATTCGTGAGTGCCGGTTCGGTTAGCGGCAGCACTTTCTTGTTCAATTTCATCAGCGCGACGCTTCAATTCAATGCATCCGTGGACTTTTTCGTCGACCCGGCTGCCCAGCTCATTGTCAACAATATTACTGAGTCTGGCGGCAGCCGCGGTATTGAGAAGTTCGGTACTGGTAATCTCCAGCTGCTCGGAAACAGCGGCTATACGGGAACAACCCAGATACACGCTGGCGGACTGGGAATTGGATCTGGCGGTACAACGGGAACCATTGGGTCGGGCAACATCATCATCGATGCCGGGGCGCTCCTTGCATTCGTGCGCACTGATACCACAACCATTGGCAACCAGATCAGCGGCGACGGCTTTGTGCTTGCTCAACTCGGAACGACAACCCTGACCGGTGCCAACACGTTTACTGGCGGTTTGAGGGTTGATCCTGGCGCAACGCTGATAGCCGGCAGTACAACTGCGTTTGGCACGGGCTTCATCGACGTCGACCCGGGCGGCACGCTCGATTTGAACGGTTTCGATCTCGTCGGTTACAATACCGGCGCGTTGTTTGACCGTTTCGTTGCCGGCGGCACGGCGGGAACGATCACAAGCGCAACTCCATTTGGTCAAGATATCTTTGTCGTGACACCGGCTGACACGGTGTTCAACGGATCGATCACCGGCAACATCACATTGGTAAAGTCGGGCGCTGGCAACTTGTACCTAACCGGCGTCAGCAATGTTTCGCAAGCCGACTTCATCAGCATACAAGGCGGTAATGTCGCTCTTCTGGGATCCGGCAGTTACTACGCTTTTATCGAAACGTACTTTTCCAGCACATTCGATATTTCCGGGATTTCGGGCACAAGCACGACGATCAGGGGAATCATCAGCCAAGGCACGCTTGGTGGAATGAATCTTGGCGGCAAGGAACTGATCGTCGACACAGAATTGGGGACGAGTAATGCGAATATCATCTCCACCTTCGGCCTTCAGGACAAGATTGTCATAAAGCAACTGGCCAATTTTATCGGGAACATCAATATCGGTACTCAATACCGGTTTGCCAATTGGGAGGATGGTTTCGACACCATCACCATCATGGGCAACGAGCAGGCCAACAACATCATCGGCAGCCGGTTTTCTGATACAATTCTTGGCGGCCGCGACGGCTTGGGCGCAGGCGACGATGCGCTCAATGGCGGGCTGGGCGACGATATTCTGAATGGCGGCAACGGCGACGACAAGCTGACCGGCGGCGCTGGCGACGACATCGTCGATGGCGGGGCCAACACCGATACCGCGAGCTACGAAACCACGCTGATTCCCCTCGGCCAACGCGGTGTCACGGTTTCGCTACTGCTCAACGGCATCCAGCAGAACACCAAGAGCGCGGGCCTCGACACGCTGACCAGCATTGAGAATGTGACCGGCACGATCAATGGCAGCGACACGCTGACGGGCGACGCCAATGCCAACGTGCTCAAGGGGCTCGGCGGCAACGACACGCTGGAAGGCGGCGCTGGCGGCGACACGCTCGATCCGGGAACCGGAACCGATACGGTGAGTTACGCCAGTTCGAACGCAGGCGTAACCGTAAACATCGCCAATAATACCGCGGCCAACGGCCATGCCGCGGGCGACACGCTGCTCGTGGGCTTCGATAACATCATAGGCTCCAACTTCGGCGACAGTCTCTCCGGCAATAACTTCAACAACGTGATCTTGGGCCGCGACGGCATTGACAACATCTTCGCGGCACTTGGCAACGACACGGTAAACGGCGGTATTGGCAACGACATCATCCGTGGCGGCGGCGGCGCGGACCATCTGACCGGTGGCCTCGGCAACGACGTATTTTACTATGTTTCCAGCAGCGAAGGCAGCGACACGATTTCCGATTTCCGCAACATTGTGGGCGATAACGACGTATTCCGCTTCCTGGGATCCGCCTTCGGCGCGCTCCCGGCGGGTGCGCTCGCAGCCAACAGGTTCTTGGCCGATGCCGGTGGTGTGGCGACGACCGCCGATCACCATTTCATGTACGAAACCGACACGGGGATCCTGCGTTACGATGCGGACGGCAATGGCGTTGGCGCCGCGGTGATCATCGCCACGGTCTCGGGCGCCCCGGCGATCACGCTCTCCGACTTTTCGATCGTCTAAACCCGGTCTACATACTGTTGGGCCTCGCGTCTCTTTGGATGCGAGGCCCTCCCTTTTAATAGCTGCGCGGCTCCCTCGAGTGATGCCAAGCTTGCCGCGCTTTCAGTGCGCGGACAAAGCGACAGGCAACATGGCCGGATCGAAACCCGGCCATGAAGAGATTGCGGCGTCACACCAGAATAATGTCGTCCGCGAGATCGAAGGCGTTGTCGAAGCCCAGCAGAATGATGCGCGGACGGTCGGCGCCGGTTCCGCTGAGGTCGATGGCGCTGTCTCCGCCCGAACTCGAAGCGAAGTCGGTGAGGATATCCATGATTGTGGCTCCCGCGGGGAAGTAGAACCTGGGAAGAATCAGGGTGTCCACATTGTCCTCGAAGTCATGGACGATGACGCGGCCCACACCACTGCCAAAATTGAAG
The DNA here is from genome assembly GCA_046160365.1 of Aestuariivirga sp. GTDB lineage: Bacteria > Pseudomonadota > Alphaproteobacteria > Rhizobiales > Aestuariivirgaceae > Aestuariivirga. The sequence continues at coordinate 23,769 of JBJXGL010000327.1, forward strand.
CGGTCGGAGCCGCTGCCGCCGGTCATTTCGCCGTCATTGGTGCCGCCATCGACGAAGTCGTTGCCAGTGCCGCCGAAAACGGCATCAATTCCGTCACCGCCCAGCACGACGTCATTGCCGGCGCCGCCGTCGACACGGTCGTCATCGACGAAGCCATCAAGGCGGTCGTTGCCGTCGCCGCCCGACATGTTGTCATTGCCGAAGCCGCCATTCATGATGTCGTTTTCAGTGCCGCCGAGCATCCCGTCGTTGCCATCGCCGCCATTCAGTATGTCTATGCCAGCGCCGCCGTCGAGGCGGTCGTTGCCGAGGCCACCGTCAAGCCTGTCGTTGCCGGTTTCGCCGAACAGCCTGTCGTTGCCTGCATCGCCGAAAGCCCTGTCATTGTCGCCGCCGCCAAGGATCGTGTCATTGTCGTTGCCGCCGAAAAGCGTATCGATGCCAAGGCCGCCGAGAAGCGTATCGATGCCGAGTCCGCCATCGAGACGGTCGTTTCCGATGCCGCCGTCAAGCCGGTCGTCGCCGGCCTCGCCGAACAACCTGTCATCGCCAGCCTCGCCGAAAGCCCTGTCGTTACCGTCGCCGCCAAGGATTGTGTCGTTGTCGTTGCCGCCGAACAGCGTATCGAGGCCGATGCCGCCGAATAACGTATCGTTACCGCCAAGCCCCCGCAGCAGGTCATCACCTGCTAGTCCAGAAATCGAATCAGCGAGCGGTGTGCCGTTGCGAACGTCGTTACCAAGTGTTCCGATGATGATGGCCATTACAGTCTCCATGCGGTGCGATTGCAATTTGAGACGCCAGATCACCTTCGAACTGCAGAAAGCAGAAGGATCATGGAGCGCCTGAAGCGTTGGCCCCGCTCTTCAAACAGAGTATCCGACGTTAATGGCAATTTGGCGGCGCAAATACAGCGCGCGTCGCCTGAGCATCATCGAGGATCAAGCAAAATCGTTTTGCAACAGCGCAATGCTGAAGAAGAAATGTGACAATAACATTTCTCCGAGTATCTAGTTGGAAGGCAGCCTACGTATCAGCGGGCTTCGCCCCTTTTGGGAGGCGAAACCCGCCGGTGATCAGGAGAAGTCCCAGGAGGATCACGCCGCCGCCTGCGAAATGCGCAAACGACAGCCGCTCGCCGAAAAGCAAAGCCGCGGTGGCGATGCCGTAGACGGGCATCAGCAGCGTGAACGGGGCAGCCTCGTCCATGCTTACCCGGCGCAATAGCGTGAACCACACGGCGTAAGCACAAAAGAACCCTGCAAAACCGACGATGGCAAGCGCTAGCCAATCCCAGCCTGTGGCGGTTTGCACCGCTTCGATCTGGCCGGATTCGAAGAGCAGCGTCGCGAGGATGAGTTGGGGAGTTCCGGCAATCGCAACACCCTTGAGCTGCGTCATTCCGCTGTCGCGGCCAAGCTTGGCCGCGAGCACCTGACCGATGGCCCAGAACAGCGCGCCGGCGATGACCAGTAGCGCTGGAACAAGCGGCGGCTTTTCCGCGGGCAGGCCGATCACCATGACGACGCCTGCGAGTGCCACGAGCGTGCCTGCGAATTTGCGCGAACTGAAGGCATCCCCGGCGATCCAGCCCACCATCACCGCGAGTGGCACCTGGATTTGCAGGATGAGATTGGCAACGCTCGCCGAGAGACCACGAAGGCCAAGAAAGAGAAACACGCCTTGAATGGGCACGACAAAGGCTGCGATCAGCAGCAGTGATTTCCATGGTGTTCTGATCGGGTCTTTCCACGCGAGGCCCAGAACCACCGCAATCGAGGCATAGATCATCAGCATCATGAACAGCGGAGGAAACTGCGCCACCGCCGCCTTGGCGATGGTGAAGCTCGCGCCCCAGAGAAAGGGCGGCAGAAATGCCAGAAGAATGTCGGAGGATTTCATGAAGGGCAATCGAATTGGCGTTCACTCTGCCAGACGCCCCGATGCCACGCAACTGGCGCGGTTCAAACGCACGTGACTGAAAGCGCCGGGAAAGAACTGGCGCAGCGGACGGCGCCAGCCTCCACGGCGGAGCGCTAAAGCAGAAAGTCAATCGCCGTCACGGCGGCGTGGTTGTTGAGTTGGATGGCGAAGTCGGCGGTGCCGTTGCCATCCGTGTCCCCGGTGATCGTGGTGACCGCGCCGACGACCGCGCGCAACTGTCCCGCTACCGAAGTGAACGCGGCCGCGCCGATGAAGGTGAAGGCGTCATTGGCCACGGTGGCGCTCTTGGCGTCGATCGTCCGGAGATCGATCAGATCTTCATTGTGAGTGAAGTCCACAATCTGGTCGGGCAGCGCCACCGTGCTGTCGGCCAGCGCGCTGAAGACGAAGCGGTCGATCCCCGTTCCACCGGTCATCACGTCGCGGTTGATGCCACCATTGATCGTGTCGTCGCCGTTGCCGCCCGAGATCACGTCGCCGCCGGCGAAACCAAAGAGCCGGTTGTCGCCGTCATTGCCGGTCACGGTGTTGGAGGCGGCATTGCCGCGGCCCAGGAGATCGGCGCTGCCCAGCAGGATCAGTTTTTCAATGGTGCTGGCAATCGAATAGGACACCGTTGAACGCACCGTGTCGATGCCCTGGCCGAGAATTTCCAGGATTTCGGTGGCGGCGTCGGAGATGATGTAGGTGTCGTCACCCAGGCCGCCCCGTACCTGGCCGAGCAAGGTGCCGCCGCGCCCATCATAGCTGTCGGTCCCATCGCCAAGCACGATATCGCCTACGATTGTGCCACCGTTGATGATGGTCTCATTGCCGGCGCCGCAGTCCACGGCAATGGCGCCCGACTGGATCGTTCCCGTGTTTCTCAGTTGCGCCGTTTGCCCTGCCGTGGTGATCAGATCGACCGCGGCTCGAGTGTCGATCGAGTCGGTGGTGATGGTGCCGGAATTGACCACCACCGTTCCGCTGCCCTCCACTGCCACGCCATAGCCACCGGCGAGACTGCCGTTTTCGATGCTCGATACGCCTGTGATCGCGCCGGAGTTGGTGACATGAACTCCGGTTCCGCCGACCATGATGGCTCCCAAGAGGTTGCCGAACTGGAATTGAGTACTGCCGTTGACGGGCGAAGTAGAGTTCGTGATTGTCCCGGAATTGGTGATCGACGCCTGATCGGCGCTGAGCAGCCTGATGGCGGAATCGCCGCCGTGGATGATTCCTGTGTTGGCGATGACAGCATTTGTCGGGAGATTTGAGTCGAAGAACCCTCCCGAGATCGCGGCATCGTTTCCCTCGATCAATCCTGCATTAAATATGGAATTGCCGCTACCCGAGACTTCCACCCCGATAAAGCCGGTCACGCTGCCGCTTGTTCCGATGGACAGGTATTCTCCGGCCTGCCCCAAGGCCAGGTTGTATTGGCCGAGTTGAACGCCGACGTTGCCTGCAACGGTGCCATGGATGTTCAGCCGGTTCGCAAATGCGGCCGCCGTGAATCCGTTGGCTCCCGATGATGCCATGTAGTAGCCAGGTAGCAAAGTGACAGCTTCGGAGCTGCCGAGCGCATAGCCGTCGCCGATATTGAGGGTGTTGTAGTTGATGATGGTGGTCATGATCGGGCGCCTTCCTTGTTGTTTGTTGTTGGCCCCCGCGAGCCCCGCAGCATTGGCACGCCACATGGGCGCGGTCAAATCGGCGGGCGGACATGCCATGTTCCCCATGTGACCGGGGGCAGTGTAAACCGGGCGCTTTCCGAGACTTTGCGGGAGAACATCGTGGTTCAGACACTGGGCGGTTTGGCGGCTGAACTGGCTTCGGGCCGGCTGACATCGGAAACATTGGCCGAAACGGCGCTCGCGGCCATAACCGATCCGGCGGGGCAGGGGGCGACGGTATTTCTAAGCGTCTTGCCGGAGCAGGTCCTCGCCACCGCACGCGCGTCGGACAAGCGCCGCAAGGAGGGACGCTCGCTTTCGCGCTTCGATGGCATTCCATTTTCGGTGAAGGACCTGTTCGATATCGAAGGGCAGGTGACGACGGCGGGCTCCAAAGTGCTCGCGGATGCACCGCCTGCCAAGCGCGATGCTGTATCCATAGCGCGGTTGAAAGCGCAAGGCTTCATCGTGCTGGGCCGCACCAACATGACCGAGTTCGCCTATTCGGGCGTTGGCCTCAACCCTCACTACGGAACGCCGCTCTGCGCTTACGACCGGGCCGCGGGCCGCA
>JBJXGL010000328.1:0-19117 GCA_046160365.1 Aestuariivirga sp.
CTTCTGCAAAGCCATGGCATCCCCCAGCCGATTTACAATCGAGCCTTTCCTGCGAAATCTTGTCGCCAGCCCCAAACCCCTAACCAGCCTAATGCCATGCAGCCCCTGACGGGAGTCGAGTACTATGGAAGCGCGTTGACAAGGTTCTTATTTTGTTCTTATGTGTTGCGATGCAAGCTATCTTTCCATCTCGGCAAGCTTCAGACCTCGGATCTATCCGGGAACGCTTGGCTACGCGTTTTGGAAAGATCCGGATTGAAGAGCGGCCCGATCCAGTCAGTCAATTTGTGGGCTCTTTTATAGGCAGCCGCACTTACGATTGGAAATCCTGGGATGCTTTTGTGCGGCTCGTACGGCGCTATCCAAGTTGGGACGCAATTGCGGATGCGCCCGTTGCTGATATTGAAGTCACGCTCGAGGGGGTTCCGTACTCTGAAAAGAAGGCGTCCGGACTGAGGCAGGCTTTACGGACAATCCGTGCACGCTATGGCCAAATTAATCTCGATTTTCTTGCCGGATATGATGTCGATCAGGCCTTGAATTGCCTCAAGCAAATTAACGGCGTTGGTTCAAAAATCGCGGCGGCAACCTTGAACTTCAGTACGTTGCGGATGCGTACCTTCGTTGTTGACATGCATGTTCTACGTGTTCTGCAACGGGTTGGCTTTGTGGGGGTGAGAGCCGATATCGAAACAGCCTATGATGCCGTGATGGCGGCAGCCAATGGTTTGGGTCCGGATGATCTCTTTGAGTTGCATTGGCAAATGAAGAGCTTGGGTCAAACTATCTGCGCATACTCGAAGCCTATGTGCGTGTCTTGCCCGCTTTCAGATATCTGCCGGCGTGGCGGCGAAAATCTAACGGCCTTGAAAACCTTTCTCGACAAGCCGGAACTGGAAAATGCGCCAATTCGCACGCCACTTGGCCACGGCGAGGTTGATCTTTGCTTGAGGGGTGGGATTCAGCACGGGGTTCTGCACGAGGTTTTTGCCGTCACAGGCCATGAAGTGGCGGCAACGGGTTTTGCGGCGGGGCTTGCCACTCGCGTGGCCGCGGACAAGCACGCGCTCTGGATCCGGCAGGATTTTTCAGCGCATGAATATGGGGAGCTCTCGGCAACCGGGCTTCTCGAATTTGGCCTCGATCCGGCACGCATGCTTTTACTTGCTGTAGACAAGGCCAGTGATGGGTTGCGCGCCGCAAACGATGCGTTGTCTTGTGCGGCACTTGGCGCGTTGGTGATTGAAATTCCAGGTAGCCCGAAAATTCTCGATCTGGTGGCAAGCCGGCGATTAACACTCGCAGCCGCGAAAAAATCTGTCACGTCCTTTCTTTTGCGGTTCAATGCGCCGTCCGATGCCAGCACGGCAGAAACCCGTTGGCTGGTGCGGGGGGCAATTTCACGGAACCACCGCAAGGAAGACTGGGGACATCCGATTTTTGAAGCGAGTCTTGTTCGCAACCGGCATGGAAAAACCGGGCATTGGTTCATGGAATGGAATTGCGATGAGCGTGTTTTCCAAAAGGCCGCGGCGGATCATGGCGCTATGGTTTCCGCGGTTATCAACTGACCGTTTGCAACGGCGCGAGCAGGTGCAGGAAACATCGGCTTTTGAGACCCCGCCCATGGTGCTCGTGGCAAAAACCGATAATACACTGCGCCTATCGGCAGTGGATCGTAAAGCCACATCAATGGGGCTGACCATTGGTCAGCCGCTAGCGAATGCGCGCGCCATGTTGCCGGAGCTCAGAGTTGTGGAAGCCAATGATCCGGCTGATTTGAAGTTGCTCACACAGATTGCCGATTGGTGCGACCGTTTCACCCCGTTTGTGGCGCTTGATGGTCCACGGCGCCTTTTACTGGACGTGACAGGTGTAAGTCATCTTTTTGGTGGCGATCAGGCGATGCTTGATCGCATTCGAAGGAGCCTTCAGGCTCAAGGCTTCGCACTGCGTGGTGCCTTGGCAGGAACTGCGGTGGCGGCTCGTGCTTTGGCGCGTTATCGGGATGGTGCTGTTGTTGCTTCTGGTGAGGAAAATCAAGCAATAAGGCCACTTCCCGTTGAGGCGCTCGATCTTGATGCGGCGATAACTCACACGTTGCGCCGGGCCGGCTTGAAAACGGTGGGGCAGGTTGCCGCGCGCAAACGCTCAGAACTCGTTGCGCGGCTGGGTGCTGCCACGCTGATTGTTCTGGATGAAGCGTTAGGAAATACCACAAAGCCGATCACGCCGCGCAGGCCGCCCCTCGATTATTGGCAGGAACAAAAATTTCCCGAACCAGTAGTCACGGAAGAAGTGATTCTCGCCGTGCTCAATTCCTTAACAATTGCGCTTGCAAAAATCCTGGAGCGGCAAGGAGAAGGCGCGCGCCGACTTGAGGCGGCGTTCTTCCGGGCTGATGGCGCGGTGCGCCGCATCGCCATTGAAATGAGCACGCCCACGCGTGCTCCCGTCATCATCGCCCGTCTGTTCCGCGAAAGGCTGGCAATGCTTTCCGATCCGCTTGATCCAGGTTTTGGCTTTGATCTCATCCGCCTTTCCGCGATCCATGTGGAGCGAGCCGGTTCGGACATTGCTGATCTCAATTCACACATCAACGGGAAGGTCGAAATCAGTTTTTTGATTGACCGCTTGGCAGCGCGTTTCGGCAGCCATCGTGTTCTCGCATTTCAGCCGAACGACACACATATTCCCGAAGAGGCTTGGAAAACCACGCCAGCGCAATATGCGCAACATTCAAAAGTGCCTTGGCGGAAAATCCGAAGAATGAGGGATGCACCGCGCCGTCCCTTGCGCCTGTTTGCGAAGCCGGAACCGGTGAGTTTTGCAGCAGAGCAACACTTCACCTGGCGCAAAGCACGTCATGTTATGACGCAATGTGAAGGCCCGGAGCGCATCGCCATGGAGTGGTGGCGCCATGAAAGGCCGCAAGCCGCACGTGATTATTTCCGCATCGAAGACAGCGATGGCAGACGGTACTGGCTTTATCGCAGTGATGCGGCTTCACAATGGTTCCTGCATGGGATTTTCGCATGAGTGCCTATGCTGAAATTGCCGTGACCACGAATTATTCGTTCCTGCGCGGGGCTTCGCATCCGAAGGAGTTGATTGAGATGGCAGCCCAGCTCGGCCATGCCGCCATCGGCATTGCAGATCGCAATACACTGGCCGGTGTCGTGCGCGCCTATGCCGCTTTACAGGAGCTCAAAGGTTACCGGCCCAAACTGCTGGTTGGCGCGCGCCTGGTTTTTGTTGATGGTACGCCTGACATTCTTGCTTATCCGATAGATCGCGCCGCCTATGGAAATTTATGCCGGCTGCTCAGCGCTGGGAAATTGCGGGCACCAAAGGGTGAATGCTTTCTCGCTCTTGATGATCTTCTTAAACGGCAAGAGGGATTGCTTCTGGCGGTGCTGCCCCATCACAAGCAAGGACCGGCTGTGGAAAATGCACGCCGGGGATTCTGGAATGAAGATGTTGCGATACGCGATGAGGAAGTGGATGAGATAGCGCATGTGGCGCCTGCTGGACTCGAAATGGGATTCGATGCAGTCCGTGTACTCCTTGAAAAATTGCATGCCGCTGCGCCTGGTCGCGTGTGGTTGGGCGTATCTATGCCATATCACGGCGATGACCAGCGCCGCCTGCGGCAATGGCAACGCGTGGCGCACGCCACCGGCGTGCCGCTTCTAGCTACCAATGATGTGCTTTATCACTGTGCAGAGCGGCGCGAATTACAAGATGTTGTCACTTGCATTCGCGAGCACGTCTCGTTGAACGAAGCAGGCCATCTTTTGGAGATCAATGCCGAACGCCATTTGAAGCCGGCAGATGAAATTCTGGCGCTTTTCCACCAGACGCCGGAGGCCGTCGCTGAAACCATCCGCTTTGCTGATCGGATCACATTCTCGCTCAATCAAATCAAGTACAATTATCCAGATGAATCAATACCGGAAGGCAAAACGGCGCAGCAGCATTTGCACGACCTCACTTGGCAGGGAGCGGAATGGCGCTACGGAGGAGTCATTCCCGGCAAAGTGCGTGTGGCGCTGGAAAAGGAGCTGACGCTCATCGCCAAACTGGATATTGCGCCTTACTTTTTGACAGTCCATGACATTGTAAGCTTTGCCAAGAGCCAGAATATTCTCTGCCAGGGGCGGGGATCGGCGGCTAATTCCGCTGTCTGCTATGTGCTGGGCATAACCGCTGTTGATCCGATGCAGATTGATCTTCTGTTCGAGCGGTTCATCAGTGAGGAACGCCGCGAGCCACCGGATATCGACGTGGATTTCGAGCATGAGCGGCGCGAGGAGGTAATTCAAAACATATATCAGCGTTATGGCCGCCGTCATGCCGCGCTGGCTGCTACTGTCATTTGCTACCGCCCGCGCAGTGCTATTCGTGAGGTGGGGAAAGTATTTGGTTTGACTGAAGATGTGACGGCTAATCTGTCCAATAGCATTTGGGGAAGTTGGGGCACCGGCTTAAAAGACGATCATGTTAGACAGGGCAGGCTAGATCCTGCCAATCAAATGATTGCGCGCGCGGTGAAAATGGCCAATGAACTCATTGGCTTTCCACGCCACCTGTCGCAGCATGTTGGCGGCTTCGTATTGACACAAGACCGGTTGGATGAGTGTGTTCCCATTGGTCCGGCAACGATGGAGGGTCGCTTTTTTATCGAATGGGATAAAGACGACATTGATGCATTGCGCATGATGAAGGTTGATGTGCTGGCGCTGGGCATGCTCACCTGCATCCGCAAGGCATTTGATCTTATCCGCATGCATGAAGGCAAGTCGCTTGCTCTGGCCACTGTGCCACGCGAGGACCCATCAGTTTATGAAATGCTGCGGAAAGCCGATGCCATTGGAGTGTTCCAAGTCGAAAGCCGGGCACAATTGAGTATGCTGCCAAGGCTAAAGCCGGAAAATTTTTATGACCTGGTAATCGAAGTTGCCATTGTGCGGCCCGGCCCCATTCAGGGCGATATGGTGCATCCCTATCTGCGACGCCGTAGCGGCAAGGAAGAGATTGATTATCCATCGCCTGCTCCCGGTATGGGCAACAAGGACGAGCTGCGCGAGGTCCTGAATAAAACCTGTGGCGTGCCGCTTTTTCAGGAACAAGCCATGAAGCTGGCCATTGTCGCGGCGAAGTTCACGCCCGACGAGGCAAATGGCCTGCGCCGTGCCATGGCCACTTTCCGCAATGTGGGCACAATCGACAGGTTCAAGGATATGTTCATCGGCCGCATGGTGAAGCGTGGCTACGAGCCGGATTTTGCGGCGCGCTGCTTCAAGCAGATCGAAGGCTTCGGTTCTTATGGTTTCCCCGAAAGCCATGCGGCAAGCTTTGCGCATCTCGTTTATATCTCGGCTTATATCAAGAAACACCATCCGGCAGCCTTTGCCTGTGCCTTGTTGAACTCCCAGCCCATGGGCTTCTATGCACCGGCTGAAATCGTGCGTGATGCGCGCGAGCATGGCGTTATCGTGCGTCATATGGATGTGAATTTCAGTGCCTGGGACAATGCTTTGGAGATGGACGCGGATAACGCGGGCGGACCAGTTCTGCGCCTGGGGTTTCGTCAGGTTGATGGTTTCAATGAGGATTGGGCTCATGCGCTCGTGTCTGCCCGGGGCAATCACTTCAGTGCGGTAACGGACTTGGCCAGGAAAGCCAAGTTACCCAAGCGCGCCCTCATCATCTTGGCGGAAGCCGACAGTTTCCAATCCATCGATAAGGACAGGCGTGAAATTCTCTGGGCCGTGCGCCGTTTGCCGGATGGCGAAGATTTGCCGCTCTTTGCTTCCTCTCACGTAGAAGAGCAGCAGGAAGAAGATATTGCGCCCTTACCTGCGATGCCTTTGAGCGAGCATGTGGTGGCTGACTATCAAATGCTTAGGCTTTCGTTGAAGGCGCACCTCATGTTTTTCCTGAGGGATTTTTTCAACATGGAAGGCGTTTTGAGTTGCGCTGAAATTAATAAGACCAAAGATGGCAAATGGGCCGCGTGCGCTGGCATCGTTCTGACACGGCAAATGCCGGGTGGTTCTGGTGTGGTGTTTGTTACTTTGAGCGATGAGCAGGGTGTTGCCAATGTTGTTGTCTGGCCCCGGCTGGTTTCCGTCTTTCGCCGTGAGATCATGGGCGCAAGATTGATGGTTGTGGAAGGCAAGGTGCAGCGCGGGGATGGCGATGTCGTGCATTTGGTCGCGGAACGGATCTTCGACCGTTCGGAAGAACTGCATCGTTTGTCTGAGGATGAGCAGGATATGCCTGCCAGGCGGGCACAGGCTTCAAGCCTGCACAGGCATCCTCGCAATCTGCGTACCGTGCCGAAGTCCCGTGACTTCCACTAAAGCATCGTGCTGATTTTGGGAATCCTATCGATTCACAAAATCAGCACGATGCTTTAAGCAAGCAGCCGGGAGCTGTCGAAGGTTCGTGTGAGCTTTACCGCTTCAGCCTTTCACCACTCCTTCGGCGAGACCCTTGAAGAACAGTTTCTGCGCGAATGTGAAGGCGATGATGCCCGGCATCACGACGATCATGTAAACGGCGGCCAGATTTGGCCAGGTCCATTGTCCAAGCCCGCCTTGTGCGCCAGCGAGCACGACCGGCATGGTCCGCGCTTCCTGATCGTTGGTCAGCGTCGAGCACAGCAGGAATTCGCCCCAGGCGGTGACGAAGTTCACGATGAAGATGACGACGAGTCCATTGCGCGCCATGGGCAGCGCGATGGTGAGCAGGGTGCGCCACGACCCCGCCCCATCCACTTTCGCCGCTTCAATGACTTCATGCGGCACAAGCTGGAACACGCTTCTCATGATGAGAATGCTGATGGCGAGATTGAGCGTCACATAGGGAAGGATGAGCCCCATGGTGCTGTTGATGAGCCCTAGGCTGTTCTGGATTTCGTAGATGCTGATGATCGAAACGACGCGGGTCGGAAAATAGAGCGAAGCCAGAAGTGCCGCTACAACGATTCCACCGCCGCGAGGCCGCATGTGAACGAGTGCGTAGCCCGCAAGCACCGCACAGACAGTGGTGAGCAGCACGGTTCCCGCCGTGACGTAGATGCTGTTCCACATGTTGACGGGCAGCGTTTCGATTTTCTGAAAGACATAACCGTAAGTGGTGAAATCGAACTTGCGGGGCCAGAAATCGCCGCGCATCGCGTCGGGTCTGGACTTCACCGACATGATCAGCACCCAGGCCAAGGGCAGCAGGATGATGATCATGAAGAAGTTGATGATGCCATGGCGCAGGATGACGGCAAGGTTGCGCATGAACCAGCTTTGCTGCGGCATGCTTTCCGTTCCAGCCGATGCGATATCAGCCACTGCCATCACCCCTTGGTCCGGAAAATACGCAGGAGAATGATCATCACTATCATCATGGCGATCGAGCCGATCATGCCGATCGCCGCCGCATAGCCCTGACGCCACAGACCGAGCTTAAAGGCCTGATCGTACATGAAGATTGTCCAGGTATAGGTTGGCGAGTCGCGGTTGAATCCGCCAAAGATCAAGTACTCGTCGATCACTGCCATGGCGCTGCCAAAGCGCAGAACCACGAGTATCATCATGATTGGCATGAGGCGCGGCAAGGTCACATGCCAGAACAGTTGCCATTCATTGGCTCCATCGATGCGCGCCGCTTCCGGTAAGTCTTTCGAAATGGCCGCCAACCCCGCGAGGAAGAAAATTGTGTGATATCCAAGGCCCCACCAAACTTCCATGACGGCAATCGCAGGCAGAGTCAGCGCCGTGCCACCGAGCCATTGCGGAGCATTCTGAAGCTCGAACCACCCGGTTGTGTTGACGAGGAAGTGGTTGATGGGGCCGGATTGAAAATTGTACATCCACTTCCACAAGACGAAAACGAGCGTACTCGGGATGACAGCCGGGATCAGCAGGATCACCCGGTAGACGGTTGCAAGATAAGGGTTGCTGATGCGATCTATCAGGATCGCCAGTATCAGAGGCAAAATGATACATCCGGGAAGAAATAGAATAGTGAACAGAACGGCGCGCCACAGACTCACCCACATCAAGGGATCGCTAAGGGCTGCTGCATAGTTGGCAAAGCCAACCCAATTGGCTGGCTCATTGGTGAGATACTGATAGTCGGTAAAGCTGATCCAGACGACCCGGATGATTGGATAGGCCTGGTAGCCAATGAAGAAGACAAGGGCTGGAACGAGGAAAAGCCAGGTGCGAAAATCGCCGCGCAGCGTGTCAAGCAGACGAGTTGCGCGTTCTTGACGCGCATCAATTTCTGCAGCGCTCGCATAGGTCATAGCACGGCACCTATATGCGCCGGGGACAGGCAGGCTTCGAGCGGCATATGAAGCAAATCTCCAATGGATGGCCGGGATGCCTTTAGGAGCATCCCGGCCTTTCCGCGAGAACGCGTCAGCCCTTCGCCATTTCGGCTTTCACAGCTTCGGTGATCTTCTTCATCACTGCCATTTCATCCGTCTCCTCGCCCTTCAGGTAGGCATCCCAGAATGGCTTGCCGAGGACAAACTGCTGCAGACCGAACAGATGATTCGTGATGGCCTTAGCCCGGTCGAGTTGACCGCGCACCAGGCCTACGAAAGGCGGCATCCAGTCGGGCTTATTCGTATCCCAATCCGCATAGATCGACTTGTATGGCGGCAGATGGCCAGGGTGGCCACTTGCCGTGCCAACGATCGAGTCTTTCCAGATGCCTTGGTCGTAGGTCAACGCCTTGATATACTCCGCAGCTTTTTCCTTGTTCTTGCCGTGCTTGAACAATGCACAACCCGTGGTCCAGAAGACGGTCGAGCCAGCGCCATTCGCAAATTTGGGCAATGGGCCGAGTCGCAAGGCTTTCGGATCGTCCCAGTATTGCGCCATGCGCAGCGGCGCGTTGAAGTACTTGGAGTAGTAGCCTACTCGTTGCGCAGCGAATGCGACTTCGTCCGGTGTGCCGTTGACACCACCATCGGAGGAGCCTTCGAGCAGCAGGTCCGGCGTCGACAGCGCAAAAATCTTCTTCATCAGTTTCAGCGCTTCGACTGCGGCTTCGCTTTCGAAATTGAATAGGCCTTCCGCCGTGTAGACGTCAGGGTTCATGGAGTGCGTCATCGGTGCGAGCGAACGCCAGCCACGATCATCGAACACTGCGCCAAATGGCGCTGCCTTGGAGTCGACGATGGCCTTGGCATTGGCTAAATGCTCGTCCCATGTTTCAGGCGCCTTGTCGGCAAGACCAGCTTTGCCGGTAATGCCCGAGTGCCAGGAGTTGCCGATCACATCCAGCAGGAACGGCCAGCCATAAAGCTTGCCATCAATCGTGCCTTCCGCACGGATCGACGGGATCATGTCGTCAAGCACGTCCTTCGGGATGTAATTGTCCCATGGTTCGATCACGTCCGCTTTGATCATGGCCGACATTTCTACGAACGGCGTCTGGCCGACGTAAACGTCCCAGGTCGACTCCTTGTTCTTGGCCTCAGCAACAAACCGTTCAATGCCAAACCCTTCAACCGGAGCGATCTGGTAATTCACGCCCGGGAATTTCTCATTGACCTTTGGTATGCCGGGGTGGAGATCCTGAATCCACTGGTAGAAGGTTGGGGTCAGCGGACGGTCCTGTGCCAAAGCCGGCATGATGCTGCTCTTGCCTGCGACGCCGATGCCGGCCATGCCGAGGCCCGCCATCAGGCTGCGCGAAAGAAATTCGCGGCGGTCAATCTCGCCATTCAAAAGTGCCTGACGCGATGCGGCCTGCAGAAGGTGCTCGCGCTCCTTGCGTATGGTCATTGCTTCCTCCACTACAAAGTCCGGTTTTTCTTCCGTGATCCGGATTCTCACCGCAAAACTTTCACACAAAAATGCGCGGCCTACAAGATGCGAGGGGCATGCCCCAGGCTTGCGGCGGGCAGAGATTTGCGCAAACCTCCCACGCATGGATGTCGGAGCTGGAAGCGGAGTGAAACATGAGTGTGCTTGACCGTTTCCGGCTGGATGGCGAGCGCGTTTTCATCACCGGCGGCAGCCGGGGGTTTGGCCGGGTCATGGCGCTGGCATTGGCCGAAGCTGGCGCCGACGTGGTTCTCGCCGCACGCGATCCGGACGCCCTGGCCAGAACAGCCGATGAGATTCGGGCGCTTGGACGCCAGGTCTGGACTTTTGCCGCCGACGTCGCCAATCCCGCGGCCTGTGAGGAAACCTGCCGCAAGGTCTTGGAGCTTCCAGGGCAGACGAGTTTACTCGTCAACAATGTCGGTGGGCGCAACCTCGACGTGCCGGTGGAGTCGACCGACCTTGCTACTTGGCAGACCTACATGGACCTCAATCTCACCCACGTGTTTCTGTGCACCAAGATGATCGGCGGGGAAATGCTGAAACGCGGCAAAGGCCGCATCATCAATATAGCGTCGATCAGTGGGCTTATCGCCAACCGCGGCATTGCGGGGCGGCATTATGAGACGGCCAAGGCCGCTGTCATACACTTTACCCGCGCGACCGCGGCTGACTGGGCGCCGCGCGGCGTAAACGTCAACGCCATCTGCCCGGGACTCTTCATGACGGAAGCCAATCAACGCTGGGCGAAGCACAGCCCGGAGGTGATCGAAACCTTCGTCAAACAGGTGCCCATGGGCCGCACCGGGCAGCCTGATGAAATCGGGCCGCTCGCCATCTACCTCGCATCTCCGGCATCAAGCTATGTGACTGGCGCGACTTTCGTCATCGATGGCGGATATACGCTCTGGTGATCAGAGCTTGATCTCCTTGTAAGTCCCCATCCAAGGCCTCACGCGCTCAAGCGCAGCGCTTGCCGCGATGACGCCGAAGTCGTCGTAGCGCCTCCCCGCGATCTGAAGGCCCACGGGAAGGCCATTCTCGGAGAGGCCAGCCGGGCATGAGGCTGCCGGATGGCCGTTGAAATTGATGAGAAAGGTCATGCACCAGCCGATGAGCCGGTTGATCTTTTCGCCGTTGACCTCGGCGGGCCCGAGCGTGTTGCCATCCTTTGCGTTGTCAACGGCAAGGCACGACAATGTCGGTGCCGCGATGAAGTCATACTTGTCGAACACCAGCCGCAGCGCGTCATACACTTCGCTGCGAATCGCCTGGTTTTGAATCCAATCGACCGCCGACATTTTCAATCCGACCTCGTCCCAAAACCAGAACTCGGGCGGCATGTCGTCATGGTGGTCGCGCCGGATGTCGATGCCCTGGCGCTTGAAGTCTTCCAAAACCGCCACTTGCTTGGGCGCGCAGAAGCGGCACCAGGCATCGCTCAGCTCCGTGTGCGATCGCTTGATGCCTATGTTTACTTCATCAACGATCGCTCCCGCGTCGCGGAGCGCCTCGACAGCCTTGTCAGTCACGGCGGTCACGCGCTTGTCGACCGGGAACACCCCGTAGTCCCGGGTATAGGCGATGCGTTTGCCCCTGATGGAAGCGCGCAATGCGCCCATGAAATCCACGCTGCCTTCGAGCGCGAACGGGTCGCGCGCGTCGTAGCCTTGCAATACCGACATTGCCAGCGCCGAATCCTCGACTGTGCGCGTAATCGGGCCTTCGAAAATGAATGGAGTCATGGCGCCGAAAGCGTCCGGCCGGGAAACCAGCGGCACGCGACCGAAAGAGGCCTTATAGCCATACGTGCCGCTCCAGGCCGACGGAATGCGCGTCGAGCCACCGCCGTCCGTTCCCTCGCAAAGCGGAAGTATGCCCGCTGCCACGGCGGCGGCGCTGCCGCCTGAAGAACCCCCCGTATTCTTGGCAAGGTTGAATGGATTCTTCGACGGGCCGAACATGTAGTTGTCGCAGGTGCCGCGGAAGCCGAAGATCGGGCTGTTGGTCTTGCCGACAATAATGGCGCCCGCCTTCTCCATCCGCTCCGCCCAGACGCAATGGAAATCCGCAGTCCAATTCTTGAGCGCCTTGACGCCGCCGAAGGTGCAGACCCAGCCCGGCTTGAAATCGAAGCAATCCTTCATGGCAACCGGCACACCATGCAGCGCGCCAAGTTCATCGCCCCGCATGAGTGCTGCTTCGGCCTTCTTGGCAGCGTCACGCGCCTGATCGAGATGAAGAATGATAAGTGCGTTGATCTTGCCGTTGTGCGCCTCGATGCGAGCGATAGCCGCGTCCATGACTTCCACGGGCGAAATCTCGCGGCGCCGGATTCGCGCAGCGACTGAACTTGCCGACTCGGTCTTGGTCAGATCTTCCAGTCTCGCCATATCTCGTCTCCGGTTTCTATGTCGCTCTTGTCATGATCGAACGGATCGCTGCTTCAGAGGTAGCGAGCCGGTCATACTCGGGTGGCCGCAACTCACCGCCCATGAACACATGCTCGCGCCGGAAGCGCATTCCACCCGCCTCTTGCACCAGGGCGGCGAAGTGGATTTCCTTCGGCTTCGCCTGGGACACGATGCGGGCCACATTGCGCGCCGTAATGCCGCCGCCGGGCATGACGATGATGCGATCCCCCGCCCGCTCGACAAGTTTGGCGATGAGTGGCAGGCCCTCCAGGACACTCGCTTCCTGACCGGATGTCAGAACCCGGTCGATGCCGAGTTCGATCAAGGTGTCCAGTGCGGCAAAGGCATCGGGAGTCATGTCAAACGCGCGGTGGAAGGTGATCGGCATTGGCCGGGCAACCGCCATGAGTTCGCGGGTGCGCGCAATATCGATTGTGCCGTCCTCAAGCAGTTGCCCGATCACAACGCCATCGGCGCCTTCCGCCTTCGCTGTCTCTATATCCGCGGCCATGATGGCGAATTCCGCGTCACAGAAAAGAAAGTCGCCGCCGCGCGGACGGATGATGACATGAAGTTTGATGCCGGCTACTTGCCGCGCCTGCCTGATCATGCCGCGGCTTGGCGTGATGCCGCCCTCAATCAAACTCGCGCATAATTCCACCCGCGCGGCGCCAGCCGATTTCGCGGCCATGACGCCGGCAACTGAATCGACGCAGATTTCGCTGATCATGGGATCGAGCTACACAAGACTGATCACTTGACCCTCGTGGATCGAGCGGTCCGCTGCCATCACGATCTTCAGACTCTTGACCGCATCGTTCATATGGTCGTTAAGGTCGAGATTCTCGCGGATCGCCTTCAGAAGATAGCGCTGCTCGCGTTCGCAGAGATCATCATGGTTCGGTTCGTCCTGCATGTCGATGCGCTCGTCCGGCGTTTTCATGTCGGCGTGGTGCCAGAGGATCTGATTGGTCTTGGTGTGGGCGTTGATGTCGTCGGACTTCACATCGCCCGCTGTTTCCGCCATGACGATGGAGACGGAACCCTTGGGGCCCACGACATCCTTCACGAAGAACGCGGTTTCGCTCATCATCGGACCCCAGCCGGCCTCGTACCAGCCAACTGAGCCGTCATCGAACATCACTTGCAGCATGCCATAGTTCTGCTGCTTCACTTCGTTGGTGAGCTGCGCGCCGATGGCATGCACCTTGATGGGTCTGGCTTTGGTCATCTGGCACATCACATCGACGTAGTGCACGCCGCAGTCGACAATGGGCGGAAAGGAATTGAGCAGCCGCTTGTGCCAGTCCCAGGTTTCGCCGTTGGACTGCTGGTTGAGATTCATGCGGAAGACCAGCGGCGTTCCGAGCTTCTGGGCGATTTCGATGAATTTGATCCAGGAAGGATGGACGCGCAGAATATAACCGACCACCAGCTTTCTGCCCGTCTTGCGGGCGGTCGCCACCGCCTTCTCGGCATTCTCGATGGTGTCGGCGAGCGGTTTTTCGACGAACACATGGGCGCCCGCTTCCATGGCCTTGATGGCGAACTGTGCATGGGTGTCGGGCAACGTGTTGATCGACACGACATCTGGCTTGGTTTCGGCGAGCGCCTTGTCGAAGTTGTCGAACTTCTTGGCGCCTTTCAGCGCATCCGGCAGCTCGCGCTTGGCGATGCGGCGTTCGCACACGCCAACCACTTCGAAATCGGGAATGCGGGTGTAGGCTAGTGCGTGGCTCATTCCCATATTGCCGAGGCCGACCACCAGAACCCTGAGTTTATTTGCCATCTTGTCTCTCCTATCCGATGTGAACCACCTTGCCAGTGCGCGCCGATTCCTCGGCGGCAATTGTGGCCTCGAGCGCGGCGGCGGCATCTTCGGGCCTACCAATTTCCGGTGTTTTGCCCTTGAGTGCGCAATTGGCGAAATAATCGAACTCAGCCCTGAGCGCGCCACCGCGCACGCCGTCGAACATCGGCCAGTAGGTGGTGTCGGGGCTGTGGAGCCGCGACTTGTCGACGATGCCGAGATTGGGGAAGGTATCCTGCACGTGAATGATGCCTTCGGTGCCGATCACTGACATGCGTTCGTCGATGTCGAAGGGCGTCTTCTCGGGCATGCACCAGACGGTTTCGAGCGTTGCCGTTGCGCCACCCTTGAAGCGATACATCGTCTGGCCGATGTCGGGAAACTTTAAGTTCCGTACACTGACGGTCTGGGCATAGGCGGAAGCCACACGGTCGCCGGTGAACCAGAGCATGAGATCGGTGTCGTGAATGGCATCGCCAACGATGGGGCCGATCTTTTCGAGAATGGTGGGCGTCCAGGCGGCGGGAATGTTGCGGCGCGATTGCAATGCGACGATCTTGCCAATGCGGCCTTCGTCAATGGCCTGCTTGGCCATGCGGTAGCGCGGGTTGAAGCGGCAGATATGACCGATCTGCAGGATGCCTTTCGCCTTCTTGGCGGCGGCGATGATCGTGTTGCAGTCGGCAACCGTGGAGGCCATGGGCTTTTCGAGGAACACATGCTTTCCTGCCGCCAGCGCATCAGCGGCGGGTTCCGTATGCTGGTCCCACATGGTGACGATCGACACGGCATCAATGTCCTTGTCGGCGAGCATGGCGCGGTAATCCGTGTAAGTCTTCTTTACGCCAAATTTCTTCGCCTGTTCGGCAAGGCGATCGGGACGGCGGGTGCAGAGGGCCGCAAGTTCGAGATTGGGTACGCCCATGATGGTCTCGCAATGAATCTCACCAAACCATCCAAGGCCGATGACGCCGATGCGAAGCCTGTCCATGTCAAAAGTCCTGTATCGTGAGTTCGCGAGTCATGACGATGTTGCCGGCGGTCAGTCCGCAATCGACGACGAGTGAGGCGCCGGTGATGGCCGAAGCTGCATCCGAAGCAAGAAATGCGACTGTGCGGGCAACGTCGATCGGCTCGACGATGCGGCCAAGAGGATACCACTTGCGCAGCCGCTCAAAGGTCGTGTCGTCCTTACCTGCCTTGAGATCCCAAAGCGGCGTGCGGACCGTTCCCGGCAGAACGATGTTGGCGCGGATATTGAAGCGTCCATATTCCATGGCGAGCGACTTCGTGAGCGAAATGAGCCCGGCCTTGGATGCGCTGTAAGCGGGGTCACCGAAACCCATGAGGCCGTTGACCGAGCCGATGGCGATGATCGAGCCGCCTCCCTTCTCCTTCATGCCGGGAATGACGGCATGGGCGCAGTAGTAGGCGCCGTTGAGATTGCCGTCGATGTCAAAGTCCCAGCCTTCGGGGTCGGTCTTGGCGAAAGTGGGATGGGCGGAGAAGCCCGCATTGTTGATGAGGATATCGACGGGGCCAAGTTTCTCGAAGGTTGAGGCCACCTGTTTCTTGTCGCTCACATCGGTGACGCAAGGTGTGATCTTGGCACCCGTGGCTTTGAATTCCGCCGCAAAGGTCTTAACGGATTCGCTTTTGTCGAGAGCGGCAATAGCAGCTCCTTCTTCCGCGAAATAGCGACACAGGCTTTGCCCGATGCCGCCTGCGGCACCTGTAATTGCAACGAGTTTGTCCTTGAAGCTCATGACCTTCGCTCCGCGATCTTCATGGCGTCAGCGATCCAGGCGACATTGGCCGCGCGCAAGTGGCCCCAATTGTAGAAAGCGAGGCCCTGAATGCCGCCGTCCACCAACGCTTCGACCGCCGCCAAGAAATCTCCCTTCGTCTGCAGGTCGGGCCAAGCGGGCCTGAGAATGCCACGGAGTTTCTGTGAACCGCCCAGCCTGCGCTTCACATCAAAGAGATCGGCCTTCACCCGCATGGAGCCTGGTTCATAGAAACAGGCCTCGACGAAGTCCGACACTTTGGCGAGTGCCGCAAGATCGCTGCCCTCATACCAGGCGCCACCAGTTGGCCGGGCTACGGAGGGGATAACCGCTACCGTAGCGTCCTTCCTGACCTCGCTTCTGATTTCAGCAACAAGCGAGGTCACGATGCCGCAGCGCCAATCGAGAAAGGCCTTCAGCTCGCCATCGAGCCGCGTGTCGGCGAGCCAAAAGGCTTCCGCCATATCCGCCGGAAAATCGATGTCGCTGGCGAGGTAGTCCGATATATCCCTTGCCACCCGCGCCTTGAGTGTCTTGGCATTGATGCCGGCAGCCGTTGCCCCTTTCACGCAGTGATCGCAGAAACACAGGCCCAGCTGATTGTCGAGCCAGCGGTTCGGCTGGTTGAGCGCAAACTCGTGGTGGTAGCCATGGGCGTAGGGCGCGAAGCCTGGCGACTCCATTGAGATGCCCGAGACTTGATAACTTTGGGTCACATCGCGCGCCAGGCCCACGGCATAGGCGCGCGATTCCGGATGCGATGGGCAAAGGCTGTAGACATAACGGTCGCCGAACGCGTTGGCGACGGTAACCTCCGGATGCCGCGTGCCGAGCAGCGTGTTGTGCAGCAGCACTAGCCACACATTGGTGGCAATGCCTTTCTTGTCGCAGAGTTCGCGCAGCACATCGCGCTCTTCCAGCAGCGAATTGGCAACCGGCTTGATGGTCCCATAACGCGATGCCGTCGTCTTGAAGTAGGCTGTGCCGTCTTCCGGAAAATAGACCTTGCCCGCCTTGCCATGGGGCCTCAGAAACTTGCCGGCATGGTAGCTGCCGGCAATCGTCACGGTGTTGAGGCCCAACGCCTTGAATTCATCCACCGCCGCGGCTACGCCGGTCTCGGCCAGATCCCAGGCATATGTGTAGATGGCGCGGTAGGCGATGGCGTTCACGGCTTTCCGAACCATCCTTCCTTGAGATAGTGCATGTATTCAAACAGGGCGCCGTATTTCTTGACGAACACCACTTCGAGGAAATCGCCCACCACGAATGGCGGGATGATGATCTCGACGCCCGGCTGTTGCAAGTGCGGCGCAAGCGCCTCGACCCGGAAGGCCACATGCGGATTGCGTCTTACGAATTCCGGCACGGTTGAGCCTTCCTCATAGCGCAGGAACTCGATGCGCTCCGGGTGGTTGCGGGGATTGGTGACCCACACTCGGCTCTGCTCGACCCAATCCTCATTGGGCTGCTTCACAGTCGTGGTGAGTCCCACATGGTCGAATTCATACATGGCCACCAACCGAGAGGTTCAGGCGGGGCGGCGCTGCCGCCACCCCGCCTGGTTGTCAGATGCGTTTTGCGATCTCGTCCACGTTGACCGCCTTGTAGGCGTCCGACAGCGCGAAGCCGTCGGCGTCAGCCTTGATCTTGGCGGCGTCGAAGCTGTTGGCCACGTCGATGTAGTCGTTCTTCACCACATCCTCGGTCTTGAAGTCGCCGGTGATCTGGCCGATCTCGCGGCCGACGTCGAAGAACATCTGCCAGCTCTCCATGAGATGGAAGCCCCACTTCTTGCGCTCGTCCATGCGGCCCCCGAAGACATTGGCGAGCTGCATCATGCTCTCCACTGCAACGTCCGGCGTCATCTGCGAGCCGAGACCGGGGAACTGCTCCATCACGATCTGGGTTGCGGCGCGCGGATTGAGCTTGCCGAACTCCAGTCCCGCGGCCCAACCTTGGAAGTAGCGGCCATACATGTCCTTTTTCGCGGCATCTTCGAAATCGGCCTTCCGCATGACGAAGCTGTTGGCGGGGAGCTTGGAGAAGTCGCGGCCGAGGATGTAGTCGAAGTCGAGGCCCTGGCCCTTCCACTGGGCGCGCAAGCCTTCCCAGGCGAGTGCCGCATCGCCCTTGCCTTCTTTCAGCACCGTGCCCCAGGCCGGCCAGCCGCCTTCGACATACTTCACCTTGGTGATGTCGACGCCCGCGGCTTTCAGCATCGGATCGCAGATCGACTGCCAGCCGGCCGAGCCCAGCACCACGGTCTTGCCTTCCAGCGCCTTGAGGCTGTCGGGCTTCTCGCCCTTGCGGAAGGCAAAGTCGAACACGTCGGTGCCGCCCATATGGAAGGCGGAGACGAGGGGAATGCCTTGGGCGAGCGCGAGCGAAAACACACCGGGCGATGGATAGCCGACATCGGCCTGATTCTGGTCGACGAGCTTCACCGTGGCGGTTGCGTCCGACGGGCCGGGCTCGAGAGTTGTTTCGATGGCGCCGAAGTAGCCGAACTTCTTGCCCACCCAGTAAGGATAATCGTCAAGCACTTCCACGGTGCCGCGAGGGCTCACCCAGCGCACGGACTCAGCGGCGTGAGCGGGTCGGATGCCGCTTAACCCGCCGAAGGCCGTTGCCGTCACGCCCGCCGCCGTGAGGGTCAGCAAGCGGCGGCGTCCAATCATCGTCTGTCCAATCATGGTCGTCTCTCCTCCGTTACTTCGTTGTGTTTGCCGGGCTGCGTCGTTCTCCTTCCCGGTCAGGCTTCCCAGCTGGCCCATTTCTTTCCGAGCCAGAAGAAAAAGATGTAGATCGAGATGCCGAGGATTGCGAGGATAAGAATGATCGCGAAGAACTGCGGCATGCGGATCAATGAGGAATAGTAGGTGAGGCGATTGCCGAGACCTTCAGCGCCGCCGACCATTTCCGCGCCGATCGTGGTCAGCAAGCCGAAGATCGATCCCACCATGAGCCCGACGATGATCATCGGCATCGCCATGGGAATGCGGATTTTGGTGAAGATCTGAAACGTGCTAGCGCCGAAGGAACGGGCAAGTGCTATCTTTGCAAGGTCCACGCGGCGGAAGCCGGTTGCCGCATTGATCATCACCATCGGGCCCGAGGCCAGCGCCACGGCGATGATGCGCGGCTCGCTGCCGAAGCCGAAGCGCAGGATGAGCAAGGGCACCAGCGCCAGCATCGGCGTGGTCACGAGAAGCAGTATGTAAGGCGTCACGATCTTCTCGACGAAGGGAAACTGGGTAA
>JBJXGL010000329.1:0-6731 GCA_046160365.1 Aestuariivirga sp.
GTTCGGCCGACTGCACTTGCGGCCCGGATTTCTGTCTCTTCTTCGTTCTCCATACCACTACGATGAGCCAGAAATCCTCCAGTCTTCAAGTCATACAGTCTGTCCCACAAGACCTGAACCCGGACAGAGTTGAATACGACTGGGATCGGATCGAGCGCACGGCCACCGAACGGTTGAACTTCGTCAAGTCCTGAAGAACCGATCAGGTTGCTTTCAATGCGGACTGGAAGGCTTTCAGTTCTGCGGCCGGCATTTTGACCACATGTTTGTCTTCCGGATAGGCACCCGAGGCGACATCCGCGATGTACTCACGAAACGCCGAAATGCGTTCAGCTTGCAGGCGGTCATATTCAGCCGCGAAGTTGCGATACACCTTGGAGTGTCTTGGCATATGGCCGCGATTGGTGCCCAGGATGTCTTCGGCGAACAGATACTGCGCATCACAACCTGTGCCTGCCCCCATTGACCACAAGAGTATGTCAACGCGTCGGCTGATTTCCGCTGCGACTTCAACAGGCACGACTTCGATCTCAATGGCAAACGCGCCCGCGGCTTCATAGGCGCGCACCTCTTCCAGGAGAGCCAATGCACCTTGCGCCGTTTTGGCGACGGCCCTCATCCCCCCAGTCCAGGTCGCACGGGCGGGCACGAGGCCCACATGCCCGACGACCGGGATGTGTTCGCGCGCCACATATTCGACCGTGCCTAATCCACCCGAACAATAGACGGCGTCGGCCCCAGCCAACATGACTTTGCAGGCCCAGCGGAGATAGTCGTCACGGGTTCCAGCCTCCAGGTGGATTATCCCCGTCATCGAAAACAATGTCGGTGCTACTTCACGGTAACGCGGGTGGCACACGACATCCTCGGATACAGAGACAATGTCGATCCCTGCCTGTTCGGCAGCTGCGGCCTCGTCCAGCGACGTCACCCGAAGCATTGTTCTTTGGCCTTTGCCCTTCAATGCGCGCAAATCAGCGACAGTGGGCTTCTTTCTTGTCATGCTGTTTCCTTCCTCAGACAAACTTGGGGTCGCGAGACGACCGAGCTTCAAGCCGTCGAAGCGGCCGGAAGCGGTGGCGTTGGGCGGGCCGATGATGGCAACTCGCGACAAACGAAATATTCGGGATCCTTCATTTGACGAAGGAATGCGGGAATGATCTCGCGATAACAGGCCCAGAAGCCGTTGTACGGCGGCGGACAGTCCTTGCGGATCTCTTCATGAAGCTCCGGCAGTCTATGATAGGGCACCATCGGAAACATGTGGTGCTCAATATGATAATTCATGTTCCAGTAAACGAACTTGGTGAAAGGGTTACAATAGAAGGTACGGCAGTTGAGCCGGTGGTCAAGAACGTCTTCGGCAAGGCCGATATGCTGGGTGAGAGCTGTCAGCAGCATGTGCCAAGCACCATACATGCTGGGAAGCCCGATCAGCATCAGTGGCAGGAAGGACCACATGTAGATAGCCGCAGCGATGGTCAAGGCATAGATCAAGGTCCATATCCTCGCGACGACAAAGACCTTTGATTGCTCGTGCTCTGGAATGAAGTTCTTCTCCGCCTCGTTCAAGATGCCGGCTGCGTGCCGCAACATCGCCCACCAAGCCTGCGGAATCATCACAAGGCCAAAGAAATTCAAAAGGACCTTCGCAATCTCCGGCGGCCGCGGCGTGATTATTTCAGGATCGCGACCCACAATTATCGTATCGGTGTGGTGTCTCGTATGACTCCAACGCCACACCGTTGGATTGCGCACGACAAAGAAGCAGGCAATCTGATAGATGACCTCGTTCTTCCATTGCGTCTTGAAGGCCGTTCCGTGGCCGCATTCATGCCAGCGCGAGTCGCCGGCCGCGCCATATAGGACACCATAGACGACAAAGAATGGTACGCACCAGATGGTGCCCCAGAAGTAGATGCCGAAGCCTCCAGTGAGCAAAATCAACGCAAGCCAGATAATCGAATCGCGTGTCGCTGGCCCGTCTGAGCGCTGCATCAGCTCTTTCATGCGCGCGCGCGGAATGTCCGTTTTGTACCACTGTGCATTGGCGATTCCGATTTCCAGGGCGCGTTGATTGAGCGGTCCGGTGATGCTGTAGTCTCTGGGATATGGGGCGCTGGCGGTTTGACAGGTCATCGTGACAAGTCCTCCTTCAGGTGCGAATGACGTGATCTGTGACTTCTTCGATTGTCGTGTTCTTCTTGTCCGCCTCGAAAACCTTCTTGCCGTGACTCATGACAACGAAGCGGTCACAGACCATAAAAGCATGATAGAGGTTATGGGTGACAAGCACGCTTGACGTTCCGTCTTTCTTCAGGTCACGAACATAGGCAAGCAAGTGCTCGGTTTCGCGGACAGAGAGTGCTGAAGTAGGTTCGTCGAGCAGCAGGATGTTGCGCTTGAAGTAAACGGCCCGCGCGATAGCCACCGCCTGTTTCTGGCCGCCGGAAAGAAAGCCCACTTCCTTGCGCGGATCGTCAATACCTGAAATCTGCACGGCCGAGCCCAGGATGTCGATGGTAACCTCCTCCATCTTTTTATGATCCATGAACCCGTATTTGTTGGTGATCTCGCGGCCCAAAAAGATATTGCGGGTGATCGACATTGAATCGACCAGTGCGATATCCTGGTAAATTGTTTCAATGCCCGCTGCTTCAGATTTCGATCGAGTTGTGATATCGCGTTTTTCGCCGTTGATGTAGACGTCTCCCGAGGTCGGCGGATTGATTCCCGACATCATTTTTACCAGCGTCGACTTGCCAGCACCATTATCGCCCAGAAGCCCTACGACTTCGGCCGCTCCCAGATGAAAGTCCATCTTGTCCAGAGCTACGAACGAGCCGTATTTCTTCGTCACCTGACGAGCCTCGTACAACGGGATGTTGTTCGCAGCTTCGCTTTGAGGCGCCACTTGTGCTGGGCGTTTGGAGGTCTTTTTCTGTAGGGGTGCGGCTGCCACTTGAACCTCCTCAGGCCCTGGCGCGGCGAACGGCGGTGTTGAGGACCACCGACATAACGATCAAAGCACCCACAAACATATTGAAGTAGAAGCCCGGTGCTTGCAGGAGCAGCAGCACATCCTTGATCAGGAAGATCAGCATCGTGCCAAATACAATGCCGAGAATGGAGCCCCGCCCACCAGAAAGCGCGCAACCCCCGATCACGCAAGCTGCGATCGCTTGAAGTTCGAATCCCTGGCCGCCGGAGGGCTGAACGGAATTCACGCGGGCAGCAGCGATAATGCCCGCAAAGGCCGCTGTGAACCCCGCGAGTGCAAAGGCGATGTACTTCACCTTTGTCGGAATGACACCGATGGCGATTGCCGCCGTCCGGTTGCCGCCGACTGCATAGAAATGATTTCCAAGTTTGTGCTGATGCAGGATGAAGTAGAACAGCACAGAAAGAATGGCAAACCAGATGAGGCCCGCGTGCAGGTAACCGAGTTGCCCGGCAAACATCGAGTTGAATGGTTCAGGCGTAACAAAGCTCAATGGCGTGGCGCCATTGTAGAGCAGCACGGCCCCCTGCCAAAATAACATTGTGCCAAGGGTTGCGATGAAGGATGGGATGTTGAAGCGCAAAGTGATGAAGGCATTTGTCAGGCCGATGGCGACACCGATGACAAGCGCGCAGAAGGTTGCCAGGAAAGGCCCCGAAGCGCCAAGCCCGGCAAAATGGGTCGAAATCAGGGAGGCTGCGACAATCGTCGCGAAGGTATAGATGCTCCCGACCGAAAGATCGTATTCGCCCGCGATCATAAGAACGCCGACGCCCAGGGCCATGATACCCAAAGGCGCCACTGACTTCAGTGTCACTTCAATGTTGGCCTGCGACAAGAATCGGAAGCTGTCGGGATACAACAGGCCACCGACAGTGCATAACACCAGTGCCAGCAGGAACATCACGGTAATGCCGCCCTCCGGGCGGTCGCGAACCCAATCGCTGACTTTTACCAGGAATGGCCGGTCTCTGCGTGCAGCTTGAATCTCACGCAGTCGATCTGAGGTAGAAGCCACTGTCATAGGCCCAATCTCATTGTTTCAGAGTTGCATAACAAGGCGAAACCAACTTAAGGGGTTGGATATCCAACCCCTTAAGCCGGAGGATCAATCACCAAAGTCAGCGCGTCTTCCCCGCCCAGACCTCTGCCTTATCGGTGTTGGTCTTGTCGATCAAACCAGCTCCACCGGTGGCCATCTCGGATGGGTAAAGGCCATATTTGAGATAGAGCGCCATCTGCGTCACAGCGTAAAAGCCTTGGCTATAGGGCTGCTGGTCGACCGTCGCCGTCAATGTCCCATCCTTAATGTCTTTGATCACTTCAGGTGATACATCGTAGCCGCCGGCCGGAATCTTCAGGCCCGCATCCTTGATGGCGCGCACAGCTTGTGACGTCGGTGTGAGGCCAAGGCCAATCACCGCTTTGGTTTCCGGATGGCCCACAAGGTATTGCGTCATCAGGTTCAAGGCATTTGCTGAATCTGTGTCGGTGCCGAGGATTTCGGTTGTGGCGCCAATTTCATCCATGGCCTTCTTGACGCCGGCATGCCGGAGTTGGGCGTAGACGGCGTTCGGGAATTCCACTGGTGTAAAGACGAGATCGCCTTTCTTCAATCCGTGGTCCTTGATCATGCGCTGGCCAAGTGCATAACCTGTTTCGACGAAGTTCTGCCCCATAAACGCCATGCGGCAGGTGCCAGGGGCACCTTTGGAATCGTCAATGTTATAGGCCATCACCGCAATGCCTTTTTCCTTGGCCTTGCAAAGAACACCGTCGAAACCTTCATCGTCCCAGATCGTGGTCAAGATGCCGTTGACGCCGCTTGCAATTGCTGTTTCGTGGATGGTGTTCTGGTTGGCGACGTTACTGCCACCAAACTGAATGTCGATGTTCACACCTTGTTGCGCTGCCGCGTCCTTGGCGCCTTCAAGAGCAGGTGCGAAGAAGGGCACGCCTTCGGCCGTCCAGATCAGGAACTGAATTTTGAACTTGGCCCATTCTTCCTTGTGATCAGCATCAGCTGCTAAGCCAGCAGAGGCGGACGAAAGAGCGATAGCACCAGAAAGCAAAGTGCCCGTCAGCAATTTTCGTAACGTCGACATAGTGCATTCTCCCACTCCGGCCGGTTGATTTGATGCTGTTGCGGCAGCCGGCTCCACAACAGCATTGGGAGGACATCCAAATCACTCAATTGTTCTCCGCCGGAGAATTGCCCTTTTTTTGAGAGGAGTCCAGAACTGATATATCAGTTTAGCCGCAACGCCTCGGGAGCACCTAACGATTTAGCCCGGATGTTTCGCGGATCCTGCGCCAAAACGCCGGGCGCGGTTCAGCTGAGATAGAAGACCTGTTCCATCATAGCCCACCATTCGCCTTCCTTGCGCGTGTCAAACGGCTTCTGGCACGGTGTACAAACCTTCCACCAGTCAACCATCTTCTGATTGCCAAGCATTTTGGCCGAGTCGGCGTGGAAATCTGTGCCAACATATTCCCAGTAGGCGAACAAGAGATTTTCCGGTTCTTTCAAGAAGATCGAGTAATTTGTAATATTGCATTTGGAGATCAACGACAAGATTTCAGGCCAAACGTCTGCATGTAGTTTCTTGTATTCGGCCACTTTGTCAGCCTGGAGTCCAATGACCATGCCCATGGGCTGTCTTTCGCGTTGCATTTCATCCTCCTCAAGTCGTGCCCTTGGATCCAGCGGAGCAAGACCACCTTCCCGGCGTGACCCACTGCGAGCCTTATCGCATGACTCAAACCTAGCCCAAATTGTTAGGTTATGCAGTGATTGTCCAAAAATCGCTAATCACGGGTTGAGGACAAAGCGGCAACTAAGTTCGAACCAATGAGAGTCTGCTGTTGGCCGATACTGTTGCAAAGGTGGGCATTGCCTTCCGCGTGCGCAACAAAAAAATCCAAACGTTGTGCCGAACGAAACAATCATGCTCGATAGTTTGACTTTTTGAATCAGTATTGCGCGCCGGAATGCCAAAAAAACTTTTGCAACAGTATCGGCCCTTCTGCAACACGGCATTGGTCGCCGATAATGGCCGCTTTCGCCTCGGAAGCAGACATGCGCGCATGACTAACTGACCTGACCGGCTTTTTCTGAACCAGACGCTATGAGAGTATCGCACTGGAAAGGAGAAAGAAGATGGCCAGGAAGAGACTTGCGGCGGAGCAGATCGTGACGAAGCTTCGCCAGATTGAGGTGTTGCAGGGACAAGGCAAGACGATTGCCATGGCCTGCAAGGAAGCCGGGACGACGGAGCAAACTACTACCGCTGGAGCAAAGAGTATGGCGGGCTTGGGGTGGACCAGGCCAAACGCCTGAAGCAGCTTGAGAGCGAGAACGGCAGGCTGACGAAGCTGGTGGCCGACCGGTCGCTTGAGAAACAGGTGCTGCAGGATATAGCCCAGGGAAACTTGTAAGCCCGGAACGACGCCGGCAGGCGGTGGAAGTAGCTCGTGAGAAGTATGCGCTGAGTGAACGCACCGCCTGCCGGATCCTCGGGCAGCCCAGGGGGACACAGCGATATGCTCCAACCCTGAAGCCCGATGAAGATGAGCTGACCCGGAACATTGTCTACCTAGCCTCATAGTACTCGACTCCCGTCAGGGGCTGCATGGCATTAGGCTGGTTAGGGGTTTGGGGCTGGCGACAAGATTTCGCAGGA
The DNA here is from genome assembly GCA_046160365.1 of Aestuariivirga sp. Taxonomy (GTDB): domain Bacteria; phylum Pseudomonadota; class Alphaproteobacteria; order Rhizobiales; family Aestuariivirgaceae; genus Aestuariivirga. The sequence goes on from JBJXGL010000329.1 coordinate 6,685, forward strand.
AAGGCTCGATTGTAAATCGGCTGGGGGATGCCATGGCTTTGCAGAAG
>JBJXGL010000330.1:0-4554 GCA_046160365.1 Aestuariivirga sp.
AAGACGGGGTCAAGGACCGGCGCCGCTCCGGCCGCGCCACAGACTCCGAATTTCGAGCCGCGGCCTTGAAGCCGGCTTGGCCATTTGCAACCCTCGCCCGTGCAATCGAGATGTGTGAATCCGATAGGCAACAAGTGCGGGGATGACAAAAAGGAAAACGCCGGAAAACGTTGAAACGTCACCCCGCCCACCGCGGATCGCCCGGTTCCATCACTTCGCGCGGCAACTTGATATCGTGCTTGGCGCGGATCGCATCATCGATCGCGCGCGGGATGTATTCGGGATAGTGAGTCGACAAAATCTCCCGCTTCCGCGCCGCCGCACGCTTCACGAGATCGGGTTTGCCCGCCTCGTTCCATTCCTTGGGGCTCATGCGGTTCGCAATGTGGGGATAGACATACTCCCGCTGCATCAGCGTGAGCGTCTGGTCGCTGCCCAAATAGTGCCCTGGCCCTTCGAGGCACACTTGCGCGATGACGGCGGTGGAGAGCGTGTCGTCGTTCACTTCGATGCCACGCACATTGCGGTTGATCGAACCCAGCATGTCGTTGTCGATAAGCAGGCTTTCGAGACAGAAGCCGAGCAATGAAGCATGCATACCGGCCGACTCGTAGAGAAGGTTGATGCCCGACAGTGCCGATATGCCGGCCGTCACGCCCTTCTCATAACCCGCCTGCATGTCGGGCAGCTTCGAATCGCACATTCCGGCGGCGGAGCCCACGGTGAGATTGTAGAATCTGCCCATCTGGGCGCAGCCCGAAGTGATGAGCGCCTGCTCGCCCGATCCGCCTGACATGGCGCCGGTGCGAAGATCGGACACGAAGGGCCACGGCCCCCAGATTGCAACCGCCCCCGGCACGACGCAGTTGATATAGACGAGGCCCGCCAAACACTCGGCCACTGCCTGAACCACGGTTCCAGCCAAGGCTGCGGGCGATGTAGCGCCCGCCTGTGCTGCTGACAACAGTAGCACCGGCATGCCGCCGCGCGCTGCCACTTCCAGGCAGCGGCAGGCATCTTCGGCGAACTTCATCGGCGGTACCACGAAGCAGTTCGACTGCGACACGAAGGGCCGCTCGCGCCATTTGTCCTCGCCGCCCGCCAGTGCATGGAGAATGTCGAAGCACTCGGTCACATGGGCGGGATCGACCATGCTGGTACCGACATGCTTCTGGGTTCCGGCAAGGCAGGCATAGAGCGTGTTGATATCGAGATCGTGGCCGGTGATCATGTCGCGCGCCGTGATCGGGCGCTGATAGAAATGAATGTGCTCGCAGTGATCGACGATGCGGCCCGCATCATAGAGATCGACCAGAACCGACTCGCGATACTCGCGCGTCTCCGGTTCGACGATGTGAACCGCAGCACCCGCCGTTCCGAAATAGGCCCGGTTTCCCGAGGGCTGCATGTCATAGATGGGATCGCGGCCATAGAGCGTGAACCCGCGCGCGCACGTGGCGAGGATGTCCTCAACAAGCGCCCGCGGAATGCAGAGCCGTCCCTTGTCCGTCATCCAGCAGCCCCGCGCCGTCATCGCCTCGACGCAGGAGGGGATCGCCTGCCCAAATCCCACGGTTTCAAGAAGTCCGAGAGCGGCCTCGTGAATGCGCTCCATGTCGCGCGTCGTGAGCGGCTTGTATTGCCCGCCTTCCATTCCGGGTCGGACGGCAGCTTCCGCCATCGGAATAGGCCGGGAACGCAAAGCGCGCCGTGCATCGCGCCCACCACGGCGGCGTGAAAGGTCTTCAACAAGGGTCATGGATCGGGCTCCGTCAGGGTGCGAGGATTACCACGATTTGCGGGAAACGGGAGAGCATCGGAATTTGACATGGGTGAGTGAAATTCACCATAAGCGAGCGCAGGGACCTGCTATTCCACGTTTTCTTGTCCCTACGGTGAATTCCTTGCCACGCCGCGATCTGCCGCCGCTCCGCGCCCTGACTGCCTTCGAAGCCGCCGCCAGGCTGGGCAGTTTCCGCATGGCCGCCAATGAACTGGGGATCACCCGCTCGGCCGTGAGCCATCAGGTGAAGGGGCTTGAACAGCGGCTCGGCGTGCAGTTGTTCCGGCGCGATGCCCGCAGAGCCGAACTGACCCAGCTTGGCCAGGCCTATTATCCGCCGGTGCGCGATGCCTTTGACCAGATCGAAACCCAGACCCGCGCCATTCGCCCGCCTGCCGGCGACAATGAGTTGAAGCTCCAGGTCTATGTAACCGTGGCGCTCAAATGGCTGATCCCGCGGCTTCACGATTTCGAGCGGCGCTTTCCGGACATGAAGGTGAGACTTTCGACGTCCTATTTCGACTGGGACTTCGACGACAAGAATGTCGATGCCGGTTTCATTCTGGCGCGCAACAAGATGCCGGAGCATTACTACCGCCCACTGTTCAACTCGCTGCTGACACCGGTCTGCGCTCCGTCGCTTCTGAAAGGGCAGGGCGCTCTCAAGACGCCGGAGGACCTGAAGCGCCACAAGCTGCTTTATGTCTATACGGCCGAGGAGGACTGGCACCTCTGGCTCGAGGCGGCGGGCGTCTCGGGTATCAAGCTGTCCGACAGGCTCGCCTTCGACAGCTACATCCTGGCGCAGGAAGCGGCGATCGAAGGCCGCGGTATTGCCATGACCATTGGCCCCTTCGCCACCGAGGAAATCAAGAGCGGCAGGCTGGTGCAACCATTTCCGCTCATGGTTCCGCATCGTCATCAATGGCTATTCGCGGCGAAGGGCGAGCATAAACTCAAACCCAAGATCAGGCGATTCGAGGACTGGCTGGTGAAGCAGGTGGCGAACGATCCCACGCTTGAACCCTACAGGATCAAGGCAGGCAAATGAGCATCGAAACGACAAGCGGCGCCGAGGCGCCCCGGCGGCGGAGGGAAGGCGGCCCACGGCGCGATGGCGGGCGCTCCAAAAACACCATCCCGCAATTGCCGCGCCACAGGACCGTTCGGCGGTTTCCGCCGATGGAGTTGCTTTCGCGGGACGAGATCGAATCGATCCATCTTGCCTCGCTCCGCGTGCTCTCGGAAATCGGCATGGATTTTACGCTGCCCGAAGCGCGCGAGATGCTGAAGAAGGCGGGTGCTACGATCGAAGGCGAACGCGTACGCTTCGATCCGGCGATGGTGGAGGAATGGATCGGCCACGCGCCATCGCAGTTCACCTTTCATGCGCGCAACCCCGAGAATAGTTTCGATGTGGGTGGCAACACCATGGCCTTCGGCACGGTGGGAAGCCCGCCCAATTCCTCCGACATGGATCAGGGCAGGCGCACCGGTAACCTTGTCGACTACCGGAACTTCCTGAAGCTCGCGCAGTATTTCAACTGCATCGGATTCATCTCGGGTTATCCCGTGGAACCCATCGATGTGCATGCCTCGTTGCGCCATCTCGAAGCCTTGCGCGATGCGGCGACACTTACCGACAAGCCGTTTCATGCCTATTCGCTCGGGACCGAGCGCATTCGCGATGGCATCGAGATCGCCCGCATCGCGCGCGGCATCAGCCACGAGCAGTTGGAATGGCAGCCATCGCTCTTCACCATCATCAACACCAATTCGCCCCTGAAGCTCGATACGCCCATGTTGCGCGGCATCATCGAAATGTCGGGGAAGAACCAGATCGTGTGCGTCACACCCTTCACCCTTGCAGGCGCCATGGCGCCGGTGACAATGGCAGGCGCACTCGTGGAGCAGAACGCCGAAGCGCTGGCGGGCCTGGTGTTCACCCAAGTGGTGCGGAAAGGCGCGCCCTTCATCTACGGCGGCTTCACCTCGAATGTGGACATGAAGTCGGGCGCGCCCGCCTTCGGCACGCCCGAATACATGAAATCCTGCATCGTCGGCGGACAACTGGCCAGGCTCTACAATGTGCCCTACCGCACCTCGAACACCTGTGCCGCCAACACCGTGGATGCGCAGGCGGCCTATGAGAGCGTGTTCTCGCTCTGGGGCCTCACCATGGGTGGCGGCAATTTCATCATGCATGGCGCGGGCTGGCTCGAAGGCGGCCTGGTGGCAAGCTTCGAGAAATTCGTGCTCGATTGCGACTTGATCCAGATGGTGATGGAATTCCTGAAGCCGCTCGACACGAGTGAAGATGCACTTGGCGTGGACGCAATCCGCGAAGTGGGCCCAGGCGGACATTTCTTCGGCGCCGCGCACACGCTGGCGCGCTACGAGCACGCCTTCTACACGCCGATCGTGTCCGACTGGCGTAACAATCAGCAATGGCTTGCGGCCGGAAAGCCCGAAGCCTGGCAGCGCGCCAACGCGGTGTGGAAGCAGGCGCTCGCCGATTATCGGGAACCGCCAATGGATCAGGCGGTGCGCGAAGAACTCGATGCGTTCGTCGAGCGGCGGAAGCGCGAAGGCGGCGCGCCAACGGACTTCTGATCATGGCCGATGTGGTTGCCATTGGCGGAGCCAACATCGACATCAAGGCGAAAGCCTTAGGCAATGTGCTGCCGGGAACATCCAACCCCGGAACCGTATCCGTCTCGCCCGGCGGTGTCGCCCGCAACATCGCGCATAATCTGGCGGTGCTGGGCGAG
>JBJXGL010000331.1:0-3620 GCA_046160365.1 Aestuariivirga sp.
GGCTTCGAGCATTCGATCGCCAATCTCTATCTCCTGCCCTATGCATTGATGATCAAATGCTGGGCCGCTCCAGAATTCTGGTCCGCAATCGGCGCAACCGCCGCTGACTACAGTGCCCTGACCGTCACGCACACCGTACACAACATCGCTGTTGCAACCATCGGCAATCTGATTGGCGGAAGCTTGATGGTCGGAGCCGTCTACTGGTTCGTCTATCTTAGGAAGCGCGCCTGAGCCTCACCCGCCCGTGACCGGCGGAAAGAATGCAACTTCGTTTGCGCCAATGAGTGGTGCATCGAGCGAAACATGCGACTTATTGATCGCGGCGCGAATGGTGCGCGTTTCCGAAAATGCCCCGGCCAGTGCCTCGTCGCGCTCGCCGAGATAGGCCATGAGATCGCGCACCGTCACCACCGATGAAGGCGGTTCGACCGTCTCCTCACTCTTCCCGGCGATCTGCCGGAGCCTTGCGAAATAGAGAACTTTCATGATCAATCCATCACATGCCGGATGCCGGCGCGGAAATAGTCGTAGCCTGTGTAGAGCGTCAGCGCCGCGGCGATCCATAGCATGCCGATGCCCATCTCGGTCACATAGGGAACCACCGTATCGCCTGCTGGCCCGGCGATCAGAAAGCCCACCGCCACAAGCTGCACCGTCGTCTTCCATTTCGCGATCTTCGTCACCGGCACCGAGACGCGCAACTGTCCGAGATACTCGCGAAGCCCCGAGACCAGAACCTCGCGTGAGAGAATGACGATCGCGGCCCAGATATGGCCGCCGAACAGAATGCCGTCCGCCGAAAGCACCAGCAGCACCACCGCCACCAGTACTTTGTCTGCAATTGGATCCAGCATCCGCCCAAGCGAACTCTGCATCCCCCAGCGCCGCGCAAGATAGCCATCGAAGAAATCGGTGATCGCGGCGGCGATGTATATCGCCAGCGCCGCCCAGCGCGCATTGTGGCCACCCCACATCAACAGCCCCGCCACCACCGGCACGGCAATGATCCGGCCATAGGTCAGGATGTTGGGCAGATTCCAGAATTTCGAAACCGGCAGTTGGGCGCGCGAGTCAACCATCAGCTCTTATACTGCACTGTCACGGAAGTGGTCGTAAATGGCTTGCGCAATCGCTTGGCTCACCCCATCGACCGCCGTGAGGTCAGCTACGCTGGCGCGCGACACCGCTTTGGCCGATCCGAAGCTCCGGAGCAGCGCCTTCTTGCGCGTGGGGCCAATGCCCGGAATCTCGTCCAGCGGATTGATGCCGATTGCTTTGCTGCGCCGCGCCCGATGGCTGCCAATCGCAAAACGGTGCGCCTCGTCGCGCAGCCGCTGAACGTAATAGAGCACCGGGTTCCGCGCCTCGAGCATGAACGAGGTCTTGCCCGGCATATAGAAATGTTCGCGCCCCGCATCCCGGTCCGGTCCCTTGGCGATGCCAGCGATGGGAAGATCGCCAAGCCCCAGATCGTTTAGCACCGCTGTTGCCGCCGATAGCTGTCCCTGCCCGCCATCGATCAGCACCAGATCCGGCGCTTGCGGCTCCTCGCCTTCACTCACGCCCTCCGCCTGCTCCTTGAGCAGCCGCGAAAACCGCCGCGTCAGCACCTCCCGCATCATCCCGAAATCGTCTTGAGCCACATCCTCGCCGCGGATGTTGAACTTGCGGTATTGCGCCTTCATGAAGCCCTCGGGGCCAGCCACGATCATGGCCCCCACTGGGTTTGCGCCCTGGATATGCGAGTTGTCGTAGACTTCGATCCGCCGCGGCGGTTCGGGCAGGCCAAAGACCTCGGCTACCCCTTCCAGAAGCTTCGCTTGCGACGCGGACTCGGCGATCCGGCGCCCCAGTGCTTCGCGCGCATTGGTTGTCGCGTGCTCGACCAGCATTCGCTTCTCGCCGCGCTGCGGCACCAGCACCTCGACCCTGAAGCCGGCTTTGGCGCTGAGTGCCTCGGAGAGCAGTTCCCTTTCGTCAATCTCATGCGAAAGCAGCACGCGCTTGGGAACCGGTTTGTCGTCGTAGAATTGCGCCACAAAAGGTCCCAGAACTTCGCTCTCGGACAGGCTTTTCTCGGCGCGCGGAAAATATGCGCGATTGCCCCAGTTTTGATGCGCGCGGAAGAAGAAAACCTGCACGCAGGTTTGCCCCCCATCCTGGGCCACGCCAAAGACATCGGCCTCGTCTGTTTCCTCGGGGTTGATGCCCTGCTGCTGGGTGACAAAACTCATGGCCTGAATCCGGTCGCGGTACCGCGCCGCGGTTTCGAACTCGAGACGCTCCGAAGCCTCTTCCATCAGTTTCGCAAGTTCCGCCTTTACGGATTGCGATTTGCCCCCCAGAAACTGCTCGGCATCGTGCACCAGCGCCGCATGATCTGCCTCGCTGATGTAGCTCACGCACGGGGCTGAGCAGCGTTTGATCTGATACAGCAGGCAGGGCCTAGTTCGGTTGTCGTAAACGCTTTGATTACATGATCTTATGAGAAATGCCTTCTGTAACGTATTAATCGCCCGGTTGACCGCTCCGGCAGATGCAAAGGGGCCATAGTAATTGCCTTTCCGGCTGCGGCTGCCCCGGTGTTTGGCAAGCTGTGCAACGGGGTGTTCCTTGGCGATCAGAATGTACGGGAACGACTTGTCGTCGCGCAGTGTGACGTTGAATCTGGGGTGGTGTTTCTTGATCAGATTTGCTTCCAGAAGCAGCGCCTCGGCTTCCGTATTTGTGGTCACGAATTCCATGTTGCAGGTGAGCGAAATCATCGCCGCGATGCGGTTGGTATGGCCCATCATCCGGGTGTAATTTGACACCCGGTTTTTGAGGTTCCGCGCCTTGCCGACATAGATCACCTCGCCGCCCGCATTGTACATGCGGTAGACCCCCGGTTTGGAGGGCAAACGGCGCACGAAATCGCGGATCAATTCCGCGCCAGTGATGGGTTCGTTTTCAGTCATCCAACGCTCGCGTTTTGCGCGCCAAATGTGCTCCTTTTGTATGCAAATTGCTGTCAGTTGCGCGGCATGATTTTGAGTGCAGCGGCGCGTGCAAAATATTCGATGATTTGACCAGTCTGGAATACATTTTATAGTTGTGTTCGATCCAAAATTGTTTCAATCTCGTCGAAGGATCGCGCCCTTGCTAGCCTTTCGTCCGCTCGATCTCGATGCCGACACTCCTTGCGTTCTTGATGATGTCGGGCTTCTCGATCCGGACTCTGGCACCCACCACGCGCTTGTCCTTGAGGCAGGCTTCGGCGATCCGCTCGGCCAGCGTTTCGACTAGGTTCACATGGCCTTCGCGAATGATTTTCTCAACCTTCTTCACCACCACTTCGTAGCTCACCACTTGCGAAATGTCGTCGGAGAGCGGGTCCTTGCCCTCATGCACCGAGAGGTCGATATTGACGATGATGCGCTGCGGATCGCGCTTCTCGTGTTCATGGATACCAAGTAGCGCCTTGAGCTCCAGATCGCGCACGAAGACGTGACGGAGCCTCAGGCCGGCATCGGCCACATGATGGATGAGTTTCGGATTGCCGCCCATGTGATCAAGCTCCGGTCATGTCTGGCGTCTGCCAGAGCAGATGCTGCCCGCCGTCGAGCGCGATCATCTGC
>JBJXGL010000332.1:0-2800 GCA_046160365.1 Aestuariivirga sp.
GGCCTGCGGTCCTTGACAGCTTCGGCATTCCGGGAAACTTTCATGGAAGACATTCGACGGCGGACATTGCTCTGAAAAATCAGCCCCGCAGGGCCTCAATTCGGCCAAGCAATGTCACCAAGCCAAGGTCAAGAGTCGACTCTGCGTGTCGCTGGTTTGAGTCCCGCTGCCAACACCCCCTCCGTCGCGCTTCGCGCGCCACCTTCCCCGCGCCTATTCGGCGGCGGGGAGGAGGCATTGCGATGAACTGCCGATGAACGCAGGGTTCAGGCGAGGCTCAGCTACCGCCATCTAAGAGTGGGGCAAGTTCAACGCTTACATACGGACGGAGACGGCGACCATGACACTCAAACAGATCGGATTTGCAGTAGCGGGCCTCGCCCTGCTCACCCTGGCCCCGGAAGCCGGGGCCGCCTCGAAGCCACGTTTCATGGCGCCGAAGATCAACCTCAATTCGGTCCACATGCCGCCCATGCGCATCGTCCGGTTGAAGATCAAGTCGCGCATCCAGGTCTCAACGCCGTCCTTCACCCCTTAATCTCTGATTAACCTTTTCGAGTCCGCCCCAAGCCCTTGAAAAGAATCGTTTTCCCGCCAACAGAATCGCCCCACGGTGCGCCCATGAACAACCTCCGCCATCTCCCGCCCCGCGCCTGGCTCTTGCTGATGGCCGTGGTTCTGGCATTGGCAACCTTGGCGCCGGTGGCCGTATTGGCCGCGAAAATCTAAACCTAGCGGCCGCTGCAAACTCTCAAGCGGCTCGCTACGGCAACCGCGCAATCCGCTCCGCCAGCAGCTCGAAGAACCCGTCCGCATCCGCCTGCCGCATCACTTCTGCATTGGGCTTGCGATCCGTCACACGCCACCAATCCACCACCGTCATCCCCATGGTGAGCTCCGACTCGCACTCGATCGCCACATTCACCTCGCGGCCTTTGAAAAGCTCCGGCTTCAATAGCCACGCGACAACGCAAGGATCGTGAAGCGGCCCGCCATCGGTGCCGTATTTGTGCTCGTCGAAGCGCTCGAAGAAATCGAGCAGCGCCGCTATTGCCGGGCCTGACTTGTTCGCCATCTGCCGCAGCCGCTCCACGCGCTTCGCGGTGGTCAAAACCTGATGCGTCACGTCGAGCGGAAACAGGGTGATTGGAATGCCGGACGTGAAAACCGCGCGCGCCGCATGCGGGTCCACATAGATATTGAACTCGGCCGCGGGCGTAACATTGCCGCCTTCGAAGAACCCGCCGCCCATGGCCACAATCCGTTCGATGCGCCCTGCGATCGAAGGTTCGCGCGCCAGAGCCATGGCCACATTGGTCAGCGGTCCCAAGGCGCATAGCGTCACGCTGCCTGGCGGCCTCTCCATCAACGTGTCCACGAGAAAATCCACCGCATGCGCCTCTTGCAGCCGCATCGAAGGCTCTGGCAGCTCCGGCCCATCGAGCCCGGTTTTCCCATGCACATACTCCGCCGTCACCAGCTTGCGCAGCAGCGGCCGGTCCGCGCCCGCATAGACGTGGGTGCCGGGTCTCCCGGCCAACTCGCAAATCTTCCGCGCATTCTTTTGGGTCAGCTCCAGCGGCACATTCCCCGCAACCGCGGTGATCCCCAGCACCTCAAGCTCGGGAGAGGCGAATGCCAACAAAATTGCAACCGCATCATCCTGCCCCGGATCGGTATCGATAATAATGCTGCGCGCCATGCCGCCTCCCTAAACCGAAAGCACGGCATAGCCTGCTCGCAAACGCTACGGAAGCCTTGGAGTCTTGCATTGGAAACAAATTCGCCATGCGAAGCGCCGTGGCATCACTCTACCCGTTCCGGCAAGGTGGGCACGGGTGTGGGTGCCGATCAAGCGCTCGAACCCAAACCGCCAACTCCGCCACGCTCCCCTTCGCGGGCTCTTTCGCGGGGAAGACGGTTTGAAAAGTGGAGAGCTTTGTATCCGTACACTGGCTATTTCCTCGCTCTCTCCCTCACGTCGTCATCCCCGCTTTCGCGGGGATGACGAACATTGGGCGGCTCGGGCGAAGATAATCCCTTGACACGCACTCAAAAAAGTTCCTTATATGTTCCCGAGCTTGAAGAGGAACCCCCATGGACTGGGACTTGGCGATGAACCGGAACCGCGAGGCGCTTTTGCGCATCGTAGCTTCGTTGTTTGCCATGCTCGGGCTATCGGAAGGCACCGCGGTTGATCGCATTCCACGCCCGCTTCACACCGCCATCCTGCGCATTCTCCGGCCGGCCGAAGCTGCTGTCCGGCGGCTGATCGCCGCTGCTGCAAGGGGAATGGTGGTGAAGCCCGCAACTCCGCGTTCCTTCCCCAAGGAAGGTTTTGCCGGGAAAGGGAAAGGCAGCGGTAAGCGGCCCGCTTTCCAGCTCGAAGACATCCGTCGGCCGCTTCTGCCGCCCGAGCCTCGCCCGAAACATCCTCTCAAAAGTTTCTCCCCCGCCGATCTCACCCCTGCGGCACTCCGGGCCTTGCACAGAAAGAGCCGCGATCTCATCGCCAAATCCAAACCCGCTCCGATAAAGGACGGCAAAGTGAATGCCGGTTCTCTTGCCCAAAGACTTCATGCGATCAAGTTCGCGCTTGGCGATCTAACCCATCAAGCCAAGCGGCTCATGCGCTGGAGGGCAAGGCGAGAAAAGCTATCGAAAGAACGGTTGATCTACACCAACCCGATCCGCCCCGGCCCGCCGCCTTATGTCCACAAAAAGCCCCAGCACGAAGTCGAGGAGGTTCTCCGAGACTGCCATTGGCTGGCATGGGAGGCGCGGAAGCTCGATAGCTCCT
>JBJXGL010000333.1:0-2723 GCA_046160365.1 Aestuariivirga sp.
CTCGCCCAACTCAGCGATGATCCACAGGCCAAGCCAAAGCGCATCGCTGCGGCCTGAGCACGTGGCCCGAGCCAGTATTGATATCGGCTCATGACCGGCCAGCTACACCACGCCCTGGGGCACGATCTCAAACTATGCTGCAGCACCAAACCGATCGCACTGCGCCCGGCCTGGGATGAGCCGAGCATCCGCGAACGCAACCTCATGCTGTACAACGGGATCGCCAACGTTCTGGGATTCAACACAGGAAAGGATTGGACGCAGATCCGGCGTGACCTGACCGATGAGCAAATCAGTGAGATCTATCTTCTGTACGAGGCATTATGGCCGCGGGAGACGGACCTCCTCAAGCTACTGCCAAAACCTGACGGTGCTTGCCGGGCGGTCTACACAGGGTCCATTCATCCGATCGCCATCGCCGAGTTTGCCCTTGGCGCTTCGCTCTACTTCGGTGAGTTGCTGATCCAGCACCCTTTCCTGCACGCCGGCATCGTCAAAAAGGACTTTAGCCCCGTCGAGAACCCGAAGGCTTTCCGACAGGAGTTCCTCAAGACCGTGATGTTCTTCCTGAACGTCATGCCGCTCGTCGACGCCGGGTTAGTGAACCTCGTGCCTGATCCATGCGATTTTGACCTGCATTTGCGTGACCAGATGATGCACATGGCGCAGTCAAGAGCGGGAAGTATCCCGGTGAACCTGCGTCAAGACGCGCGCATGGCAGATTTGGCGAAGCAGGATTTCCAGCGAAGCATCATGGCTCTGCCGCGCGATGCCATGAGTCGGCAAGTCAAGAGGATGTCCCCAGAGCTAGACGACGGCACCGTCGAAAAACTCATGGAGGGTTTCGAGATGCTCAAAGAACGGGACCCGCTCGCCGTGCTGCAGGAAGGAACGCTTGAGGGAGGCAAGGAAGGCGGCCAGTTCAACATGATGAAGCTTGCGCCCAACTTCGAGATGACGATGTATCTAGCACAGGCGACTGGGGCCTGCATCGTAACGGACAATCCCTTCCGCTGGGCCGAAATCAGCAGAGCCATCCGCCGGCAACCGGGCTGCCTGAATGACATAACGCGTAGCATAGCGGCATCCTCCTATGCCTTTCCGCAGGAGCCTTCCGCGATTGTGGGTTTTGCCTTCGCAGAGGCGTTTGGCGGTTACCCGGCGCTCATGTCCAGTGCCTTCAAGTACCTATCCAATATCGAAGCGCGGGGATCAAAGCCAAACGTTGAGGCTCACCTCAACTCACGATTTCACAAGGTGCACGCGACCGCGCAGGTCGCCGTTGGCAGGGGCGATGTTGCCATCAAGCTCGGGCGCATGTCCTGTGTTTGTCCCCATGGCGGCATTCAGGACAACACCGTGAACCGCCTGCTGCTGATGTCGAGTTCCGAGAGGCATCTGCCAAGTGTGCCGATGGCATTCTTCATTGAACCCGCGACCTAGTAGGGCGCTCGCTGAACCAGGAAATACGCGTTGTTGGGCTCGTCCGCGAGCAGCAAATCGAGGTGCTGGAATGCCCATTCCAGTTTGGATTTCTTGGGCATCCCGTCCGTGTAGAACGTCTTGGCCAAGAACTCCCGGTCATCAAGCTTCGGATCGAGTTCTTTGATCCAGCGGCCGTATCGCTGCGCCAGCAAGACGATTCCAGTCTGATGGCCCGAAAGTGAGATCATGTTCGCAACCACGTAAGCGCCGGGCGGCGACTGCTCGGCCCGCAAGTCGTCGTACAATTGCCACAACCGGGCGCGCTCGGCCGGCATAGCCGCCGAGTCCCGATTCTCGAACACGGAGTGATCGAAGATACCGAGGACATCGAACGTCGTCCGCGTGACGAACGCAAACAGGACTTCATCAGTTCTCTCGATGAAGCCCGTCTTCTCCAGCTTCGTCCCGAGGTGGAAGTGATGAAGGCCCATCACATTGAGAAGGAAGTCCTTGTCAGCCCACCGGTCGACCGCTGCACCGATTTGCTGCGCAGCTGGGGTATAGCCTTCGCGCCAAGCTCCTAACGAAAGGTGCGGGCACAGGTCATCGCCGTTCTCTACTCTCTTCAGAAAACGCTCGATCCCTGGCTGGAGTGATTTCCAGCGAGGGTCATGGCTGGCGGTGGGCCTGATCGCGACCGTGCGTTTCCCTTGCCTCACAAAACGCATTTGCCAGCTCAGGAACACGATAAGCAAGCTAGCAAAGGACATCTGCTCAAGCTTGGTCTTCGACGCCTTGTCGTTTGGAAATCGCGGAATGACTTTGATGATCCCGTCGCGCAGGCGGCGGACGCGTCTCGACTCTGTTGGTTTGCCGCTCATTGCTGCTTTGCTTCGACCGGTTGATGACCTTGGAAGGTAGCGCGACATGATGCACGCCTCTACCCGCTATGCCCCATCCTCATGATGGATGGACGCAGTCTATCGGATTCCGGACGTGGTTGGCGGCGCCCGTCGCGACGCCGGTCGCAACCACATCGATGTCGGCTACTGGGATGCACCGCCAGCAGGCGTGAACCCGGGGTCACGAAGCGCGGTCATGACCGCGCTGGCGTCGATGCCGGTTGCCAACAGTCGCAGTGATCCGTTAGCCTCCGTCTGGGCCGCGTCGTGACGGGCCATGTGTGGACGGCTCCGGGCTGTCAAGGGTTTTCGTACGTCTTGCAGCGGTGGTCGGTGCAGCCATGTGTCCGGCCTTTGAAAGCGGCTCACATGACCGCTGGCCATAATGCCTTCCGC
>JBJXGL010000334.1:0-20023 GCA_046160365.1 Aestuariivirga sp.
GGATCCTGCAGGATGCGGCCGAAACTTTGCAACGGCGCGATAATAGGCTTGGCCGACATTGCTTCGATTTTTCCGGAACTGTTGACCGCCACGATGCGCACCCCCGAGGTGCCGATATCGATGCCGAGAGCGACGTCCGTCATGGGTGCAAGCGCGCGAAGGGAATGTCGAGCGGCGCATCTCGGATTAGCGCATCGAGGAGCGCCACGGTGAGCGGAAGCTCTTCTTGCTTCAGCTTTCCAGAGTCCATCATGGAACGAAGCGACCCCGCCACGGCGACACCGAGTTCCGCACCTTCGATCGTGTCGCCCTTCATCGGGCCGTCCTTCGTCTGCTTGTAGGTGAGGCCGCGCCCGAGATTGTTGCCGAGCCTCGAATTGCGGCCCGCCATGCAGGTGACATAGAGATCGCCCGCTCCCGGCATCCCATAAGCGGTGTCCTCGCGCCCGCCCAATGCGCGCGTGAGCATGGCCAGTTCCTTGATCGCCTGGTTGAACACGATGGCAGCCGCGTTGTGATTGAAGGCGCGGTTTTCCGCAGGCGGTAGCGTTTCGAGCCTGCCCGCCGCCCAGCCCACGGCAATGGCGAAGAAGTTTTTGAATGCCGCGTTCAACTCCACGCCCATCATGTCGTCCGAGGCGCGCGGATGGTAATACTCAGTCTTCAGCATGTCCGCGAGCCGCTGCGCTTCGCTCATATCGCGCGACACGATGACGGTTCCGGTATGGCGGCGCGCTCCGAGTTCGCCGGCGATGCACGGGCCCGCGATCGCCGACACTTTCGCATCGAAGCCACGCCGCCGCTTGAGTTCCTGTTCCACATAGTCCGGCAACGCATGAAGCGTATCGGGTTGCGGATGCATGCCCTTGGTGATCATCAGGATCGGAACAGGCCCCGGCAGCACATCGCAAAGCCGGTCAATGGCCCAGCCGATGCCCGCTGAACTCACGCCGAGCACGATAAGGTCCGCACCGCTTGCGGCCTCGGCAAAAGCGAAGTGCTGAAACGGTGCAATTTGTTTCGGGAGCGTGACATTCAATTTGGGATGCAGGCCATTTGCGCGCACGGATTCGATGATCATCTCGTCCAGATGCGTTCCCGTCAGTCTGACGGTATGGCCGTGATCGGCAAGCGGAAAACACATGGCCGAACCCATTACGCCGGCGCCGAGAATGGCGGCGACGCTCATCGAATGGCCATACCCGTGGCAGCATCGAAGAGGTGAACGCGCGATGTGTCGGGCGCGAGGCCAATCTTGCTTCCGCGCGATGGCTGGATGCGCTCGCGGCTGATGGCGCAGACTTCGCTGCCCGCCAGATCCGCATAGATGTGAATCTCAGGCCCCGTCGGCTCGGTGACGGAGACCTCTGCCGTGACGCCCTTGCCCGGCGAAAGATGCTCGGGCCGGATTCCATAAAGCGCCTTCTGCCCAGCCTTGCCTTTGTGCGACTTGGGAAGCGGAAGAAGCGCTCCGCCCTCCGTGCGGAAGCCGGTCTTGCCGATCTCGCCGCGGAGCATGTTCATCCCGGGCGAGCCGATGAACTCGGCGACGAACAGATTAGCGGGATTGTCGTAGACCTCGAGCGGCGTGCCCACCTGCTCGATCACGCCATCGCGCAGGATCACGATCACATCCGCCATGGTCATGGCCTCGATCTGGTCGTGCGTCACATAAACGGTCGTCGTCTTGAGGCGCTCGTGCAGATCCTTGATCTCGGTGCGCATCTGCACGCGCAGCTTTGCATCGAGATTGGAGAGCGGCTCATCGAACAGGAACACCGCGGGATCGCGCACGATGGCGCGACCCATGGCGACGCGCTGCCTTTGCCCGCCCGACAACTCGCGCGGAAACCGCGCCAAATAGGGTTCAAGATTGAGAATCTTCGCGGCCCAGGCCGTTTTCTCGTCGATCTCGCTCTGCGGCCGCTTCTTCAGCGCCAGCGAGAAACTCATGTTGTCCTTGACGTTCATGTGCGCATAAAGCGCGTAGTTCTGGAACACCATGGCGATGTTGCGGTCCTTCGGATGAACGCCGTTGACGCGCTGTCCCGCAATCTCGATGTCACCCGAAGTGACGCTCTCCAACCCCGCGATCATGCGCAGCAGCGTGGACTTGCCGCAGCCCGAAGGCCCGAGCAGAACGACGAAGGAACCATCCGCGATCTCGAGATCGATGCCGTGGATCACCTCCACGTTGCCGTAGGTCTTGCGGATATTCCTGACTGTCACCGAAGCCATGTTTGGTCCCGTCCCTATTGCGGATCGTCCGCGAGAAAACCGTCGAGCAGGCCCGCATCGTCCGCAAGGTCGAGAAAGGACCAGCGGTTGCGCACGTCGCGGGCAAACTTCATCGCATTTCGCCAGAGTTTGACGGAAATGCCAAGCTCCGTTGCGGTGGTGGGTCCGCCAGCGGCGCGGATGATGCGGGCGATCTCGTCTGGCTCCATCATCATGCCGCGCATCTCTTCGCGAAGCTCGGGCCAAACCTCGTGAAGTTTGGCGTTGAGCGCCGCCGCACCCTTGGCATCGAGCGCCTTTTTCGACGCTTCAACAAACATCATGCGGCCAATGTCCTCGCCATAGCGGGTGACGAAATCCGTTTGCGAAATCCGTGTTGGCGCAACTTTTGGCGGCCTGTCCATCGAAACCAACAGCTTGTGCAGCCTGGCCAGCGCGATCGAGGCAACACCCACTTGCTGGCCATGCGTCGTGCCGGGGTGCGCTTCGCCTGCAAACATATCGATCCAGTGCGAGACCTGATGCTCGCCCATCGAGCCCGAATGCGACGAGCCCACGATGTTGTTGCCGAAGCTCGCCTGCATCAGCACGCGGTAGAGATAGCCATTGGCCTCGGTGCTGTGCTTCGCAAGATCGGGCGCCGTGCGGATCATCTCCGCCTCGTCGTTTTCCACATTGAAGATATCGAACGGCGTCTTGGTGTAGTGCGTGCCGAAAAGCCGGTGCGAGGCCCACCATTCGACTTGCGCCGTTGGCCGGCACAGGCTGTCGCCAAGTCCCGCCGCCGGAAGCCAGGTGGGAGCCGCGGCATTGATGGCGAGATCGACGAACACGCCTCGCGGCGCATGCGCCGGAACGCTGGTCTTGTAGCCGTTGCGGAGTGTGACCGAAGCGGTCACCGCGCCATAGCCGTTCATCGACGCGGCGGTGGCGAAACTCGCATATTTGCGGCCATCCTTGAAAGTCGCGAACTTCACCGTATCCGAGAGCGATCCCGATCCCACGACAACGCAGCCCTCGCAATGCCGCGTCTTCTCTTGCATCAGCGCGATGGTAGGCTCGTCGCAATGCGTGTCGCCTGGAAACACGATCTCATCGACGCTCGTCCAGCCTTTCAGCTCTTTCGCCACGCGGCGCCCCAGCGCCTCGACCGTGTTGGTGTCGGAAACAACCGCCAGCCTGCGGCCAATCTTGAGTGGCCCCACGAGGTCCGCCGCGCCGCCATCGAGCGACTCCTCGATGCGGATGGTCTCGAAGGGAACATCGCAGCGCTTGCCCGTCTCGGGATCGCGCCACTCCCCGGAGATCACCTCGCGGATCAGCGTGTTCCAGTCCGTGCGGCGCGGTTTCTCTGCGGCCGCCGCTGTCATGAGCGTTTCCTCGCAAAGACTTGCAGCCGCTCGTTCCAGTCCGCGAGCTTTGGCCAAAGGTCCTGATAGATTGCCAGAAGCTCCGCATAAGCCTTCGCTTCTTTGTTCCGTGGACGGAAGGTTTTTGAGGGTTTGCCCGACATGGCGGCGGAGGCTTCGGCAATCGTCTTGTACCAGCCACCGCCTTTGGCTGCCGCCATCGCCGCCCCGAGTGCTGAAGCTTCAGCTGTATCGAGTCGCTTCACATCTCTCCCGGACGCATCCGAAACGATCTGACACCACAAATTTGATTTCGACCCGCCACCAACGATGGCGAAATGGTCGATCGGGCTCGTCGCCTGCGCCACGCGATTGCTCATCATTGCCTGTTCGAGGGCGATGCCTTCCAGCATCGCGCGGTAAACATCGGCGCGGGTGTGGCTACCCGAAAGCCCCGCCATGACGCCTCGCCCTGCAGGCGCCCAATAGGGCGTCATAATCCCCGAGAAGTAAGGCAGCAGCACGAGCCCGCGCGATCCGATGGGCACGGTTGCTGCTTCCGCTTCAAGCGCGGCGAAAATTTTGGGACTCTTGCGCGGATTCTCGCCGAACATACGCTCGACGAACCACGTCACCAGATAAGTGCCGGTGCGGATGGCGGTCTCGAAGCTGAAGCCTTTCTCGCCAACCGCGACAAGGCTGCGGAAGGAGCGATCGATGGCGTAGCTCTCGCCATAGCTGCCGGACACCACAGCCGTGCCGAGATTAAGATAAGCGCGGCCTTTCAGAAAAATATTGGCGCCGACCCCCGCGCATTGTCCGTCGCCGCCGCCGGCAACAACGGGCGTTCCCGCTTTGAGGCCCGTAATCTTCGCGGCGGCTTCGTTGACTTCGCCCATGATCTCGCCGGACGGAACGAGTGCGGGAAGCTGCTCGCGCCTGAGACGCGCGGCTTTCAACAACGTTTCAGACCAGTCGTAAGTCTTGGCGTCAAGAAAACCCATCGGACTCGCGGAGGAGATCGAGGTCTTCCACTGGCCAGTGAGAAAATGCGCGAGAACGCCGTGAACCTCGGTGGTCTTATGCGTCTTCGCCCAGATCTTCGGTTCGTGTTTAGAAAGCCAGCGGCAACGGTAGAGGCAGGGCGTGATGTCGAGGGGAATGCCGGAGAGTGCGTGCACGGTCTCGCCGCCAATCTCTTCACCGACCTCCTTGACCTCCTCATGAGCGCGCTCGTCGAGCCACAGCGTTCCAGGCCGCAGCGCTTTTCCCTTTTCATCGAATTGGGCGAAGCTCTCGCGCTGATTGGAAATGGCAAGCGCCGCAATCCGCTCCTTCCCAACTTTCTTCATCAGCTGTTTCAGCGCGATCGTCAGCGATCCCGTCCAGTCCGCGACATCCTGTTCGAACCAGCCCATGCGCGGATTGGAAATCGGCACCGGCGCCCGCCCCTCGGCCACGATGAGTCCGCGCCTATCGAATGCAATGGCTTTGGTGGCCGTGGTGGACTGATCGATTCCAACGGCAAGATCGGGTTTCATGATCTGCTCAAGTAAAGGTGGGGGCAGCCCCGAGGCTGCCCCTGATGTGTGTTAGAGTGCGGCTTCCGTCACGGCCTTGTCGATCTGTGCTGCCAGATCGTCCATGGCCTTCTTGGCATCGCCGCCGTAGTCCTGGCCCGTGAGCAGCTTGCCGAGGGTGACGGGAATCTCGTTGTTCGAGAAACCGGCCCACAGCGGCATGTCGGGTTCCGACGCCATGAGGTTGTCGATGGTCGCCTTGACCGCCGGCAGGTGGCGCGTGGTGCCCGGTCCGGGCTTTGCCTTTTCGAGGATGCGAGGGTCCGTGTAGGAAGACGTACGGACAGGTGCGAAACCACCGATCGTGGTGCAGCGCGCCACGACGTCCTTCGAACAGGCCCATTGCATAAAGACCCACGCAGCGTCGAGGTTCTTCGAATACTTGGACAGGCCAAGAATCGAAGCCCCTTGATGGCCGTAGTTCGGGATTTCACCGAAGCCCGCTTCCGCAACAGGACGCAGCGGCTTGCCGGTGACGGGCGTCACGGGCGTCCACAGGCCTTGCGTCTTCGATTCAGCACCGTCAACGCCCGGCATGTATTCAGCCCAGGAATTCACAATGCCGACCTGGCCAGCCACCATCATCGCGCCTTGGCCGTCCCACGTGGAGTTGGTCGACTCCGGAGGAGAAAGCTTCAGCCATTCCTGGTAGAGTTGCAGGCCGCGTACGCCGGCCTCGTCGTTGCCGCGGAACTTCTTGTCGGCGCCGAAGATGGAGCCGCCTTCGTTCCACACCATCTGCGTCCAGTCGCAGTTGAGCGAGTAGTGGCCCGACTTCGCTTGCAGACCCGTACCGAAGATGCCGTTGCCCTTTTCGGCTTCGAAGATCATCTTGGCGGCATTGGTGAAGTCTTCAACCGTCTTCGGCGCAGCGATCTTGTGCTTGTCGAAGAGGTCCTGACGGTACATCGTGATGAAGATCGGCACGTCAAACGGAATGCCGACCCACTTGCCTTCATACTCGGCAAGACCCTTCACCAGACCGGGTGAGAAGTCTTCCCATTCAAAGCCCGGCATTGCGAGGTCAGGCTTCTGCTGGTAGTATTCGCGTGGCTCGACTGTGTCCTGCGAGAAGGTGGAGACCCAGGACTGGTCGAGATAGTAGAGGTCGTAGGAGCCGAGCTGGCCCTGCACGTCCTGGGTGGCTTTGGCCAGCACCTGTTCCAGCGGAACGATTTCGATTTCGACGTTGATGCCGGTGGGTTCAATGAACTCCTGCTTGATCTTGTCAAGCACGACCGTTGGCGGTGTCGCTTCCGATGTATAGCGGATGGTGGTGCCTTTGAACTTGCCGCCAACATCCTTCAGCCACTGCGTCACGGCCGCGTCCTGCGCCATGGCTTCCGTGCCGATCAGGCTTGTGTCGCCAAAGAATCCGCGCGTATTGCCCAGAAGGCCGGCGGCGAAAGATGAGAAGCCGACGCCGGCCAAGCCCATCTTCCTCAGGAAGTCGCGCTTCGAGATGCGACGCTGGGCGTAGGCCCGGGCCGTATCCGCAATGTATGTCTTTCTGTCGTATTCTCTAAAGCTCATAAAATCCTCCCATGGGTTTGGAGCTTAGGTTTCTCGTCCACGATTCACTCTTTAAGGGAGCCAAGCGTGAGGCCGCGGACCAGATGGCGTTGCACCAGCAAGATGAAGACGAATCCCGGGATGATGCCGGCCATGCCGAGCGCCGAGATGAATCCCCATTCGTTGCCAGTGGATGTGACGAAAGTCTGGATCTTGACG
Organism: Aestuariivirga sp.; assembly: GCA_046160365.1. Lineage (GTDB taxonomy): Bacteria > Pseudomonadota > Alphaproteobacteria > Rhizobiales > Aestuariivirgaceae > Aestuariivirga. The sequence goes on from JBJXGL010000334.1 coordinate 6,899, forward strand.
GGCACCGTGCGGATGTCCGTTGTGAGCATGAGCGAGATCAGGAACTCGGTCCAGGAGAAAACGAAGCACAGCACGGCTGAGGCGGCGATACCGCCTTTCACCATGGGCAGCACCACTTTCCAGAACACCTGCCAGCGCGTCGCCCCGTCGATCATCGCCGCCTCGTCGACATCCTTCGGCACGTCGTCCAGGAACGATTTCATCAACAGCAGAACAATGGGCAAGTTCATCAGCGCATATATAAAGATGAGACCGAGATAGCCTCGCCAGATGCCATTGACATCGCGAAGTCCGAGATCGCGATAAATCAGGACCATGGGGACAACGATGGCAATGGGCGGAAGAAAACGTTGCCCGAGCACCCAATTGAGATAGGCATTGCGGCCGGTAAAGCTCATGCGCGACAAGGCATAGGCAGCGAAGACTGCAACACCGACAGAAACCAACGTTGACCCCAGCGCCACAATGATTGAGTCGATGAGGGATTGGCGGGAATCATAGGAGCCAGCACCCGCTGTACCGACGCTGAGGCCCTGGGACTCCGCGTCCGACAGACGCGACTGGCCCAGCACCGTGACGCGGTAGTTCTCGGTTGTCGGTTCGAAATCAAACCAGTTGATGCCGTCCTTGTCGAAAATCGCATAGTCAGGCTTGATCGACGTCAGGCCCCACCAAAACAGCGGGAACATGAAGATGCCGACAACAAAGACAGCAAGAACATCGCGCATGATGCGTGAAGAGTTTGACTGTTCCATCACAGCCTCACCCGGAAGAGCTTCATGAACACGGTGGACGTGACGATCACCAACACCAGCGTCACCAATGCCATAGCCGACGCATAATTGAATTGCCCCTCGGAGAAGGCGCGCTGCGTGGCATATGTCGGAAGCGTCAGCGTGGCGGTACCTGGCCCCCGGGACGTCATCACGTGGATATAGTCCACCGCGCGGAACAGGTCGATGCCGCGGATCAAAACCGCGATGGCGATGACGCGCGACATCATCGGCAGCGTCAAACGGGTGAACACCTGCCAGGCATTTGCCCCGTCGATGGCCGCCGCCTCGAATGGTTCTTTGGGCAGTGAGCGCAGGCCTGCCAGCATGATAAGCACCATGAACGGCGTCCATTGCCAGGTATCCGCCATGATGACGCCCATCATAGCCAGCGGCAGTATCTTTATGGTCTTGCCGAGCAAGGTGATTTCAAAAGGCGCGTTTCCATTTGCCAGTAGCGGAGGTTGAGTCGGATCGAGCAAGCCGATGGCGTAGAAACCGTGTGACAGCACGCCAAAGGAGCCATTCAGCATCAGAACGAACATCATGGCGGTCACTGCTGGCGGCATCACCAGGGGCAGTGTCATCAGCGCCCGCAGAAGGCCATAGCCGCGCTTCTCGGAATCAAGCAGCAGCGCAATGGCAAGCCCCAGCACCAACTGCAGCACCAGAGCCACAAAAGTGTAGACGAATGTGTTGACCAGCGCGGTGACAATTTCGGGATCGCTGATGAGCCGTTTCCAGTTGAACAGGGGATCGAACACCATGACCCGGCGCCCCACCGGCACTTTGTGCAGCGAGAGCCAGATGGCATAGAGCAATGGATAAATGCCGAGCACGATCATCAACGCCGAGGCCGGAAAAAGCCAAGGCAGCGGATGCTCCGAGCTAAGCCACGCCAATGGCCGGGATTTCCGTATCAGCGCAGCCGTCATGTAACCCTCGCTGCGGGAGCAGCAGAGGAACGCGGACGTCCTCCCATGAACGGCGCCGTGACGTGAAACATTTGTTATCTTTGCTGCGAAAGGTATCGCAGTCTAGTGAGCGCCGCTCGCCACTGTCAACCCTGCGCGAAGAGCTTCTTCAGTCCTCTTTGCCATCAAAAAACTGCACCTCCCCACCCCCGCCGCCGCTGTGCGCCGAACTTTAGTGGCCTTCGTCAAAGCTCGGTTCTGACCCGCCAAAGCTCGGGGAAAAGTTCGACTTCCAGCATCCGGCGCAAATAGGAAACCCCAGCCGTTCCGCCAGTGCCGCGTTTGAAACCGATAACCCGCTCGACCGTTGTGACGTGGTTGAAGCGCCAGCGGCGGAAGTAGTCTTCGAAGTCGACGAGCTTTTCCGCCAATTCGTAGGCCTCCCAGTGCGTGTCTGGCGCCCGATAGACCGTGGCCCACACCGCCATGACGGCGTCGTTTGATAACCAGGGCTGACGCAGATCGCGCTCCAGTATGGCCTGGGGCACCGGCAAACCGAGCCGGGCCAGCCGCCGTAGAACTTCATCATAGAGCGATGGCAGTGCCAGCTCCGCTTCCAGTTTCTCGATCAAGTCCGGGCGGTGTTCATGGGGTTTCAGCATCGCGAGATTTCGGTTGCCGACAGCAAATTCAATGAGCCGGTATTGCCACGACTGGAAGCCTGAGCTTTGTCCCAAATCATCGCGAAAGCGCGTGTATTCCGACGGCGTCATGGTGCGCAAGACATCCCAGGCCGAATTGAGTTGCTCGAATATCCGCGCCACGCGGGCCAGAATTTTGGTTGCAACCGCCGTTTTGTCGGCCGCGATCGCGAGCCGGGCAGCGCCGATTTCGTAGAGCGCCAGTTTCATCCAAAGTTCCGAAGTTTGATGCTGGATGATGAACAGCATCTCGTCATGCGCCGGCGAGAGGGGCTCTTGCGCGGTCAGGATACGGTCGATTTTGAGATAATCGCCGTAGGACATGCGCCGGCGGAAATCCATCTCGGTGCCTTCGTTGGAGGGATCGTATGTCATTCCCTGTGCTCCCAAACTGCGAGGGCGGAATTCGGTAAGTCACGATAGTTCCGGTTACGATGGTTTGTCATTGCCGAGTTCAGGTGGCTCCATTTGGGCGCCACGCAATTGACGGCGGCTTGGGGATTGCGCAACTTGGCGTTTCGTTTGGGGAAGCGCTCATGCCTGCCGGAAAACCTCGCGGAATTGCCGTCACCGATGTCGGCTACACCAATACCAAGCTGATTCTTTTCGATTCCGCCGGGAATCTGATTTCCGAACGGAAGGTTTCGAGCCGACACGTTGAGACATCACTCTACAAGACAATCGATCCGGAACCTGCCATAACTTTCTTCAAGTCGGCCATTCCGGAGCTTGACGCTATCCTGCCGGTCGATGTGATCGTGCCCTGCGCCCATGGCGCGGCCATGGCCTGCGTGGCGAAGGACGGAAGTCTGGCGCTGCCCATCATGGATTATCTGAGCGATCCTCCAGCGGAGATCAGGGCAGAATATCTGAAAGCCGCGCCCAGCTTCGCCGAAGCCTATTGCACCACCCTGCCCGCGGCGCTGACTCATGGCCTGCAGCTTTATTGGCAACAGAAGGCCTGGCCTCGCGAATTTTCCAACACCGCAACGCTGATGCCGTGGATTCAATACATCGGCTACAGACTGTGCGGCGCGCCATGCGTCGAGATCACCAGCATGTCGTGCCAGACGCATCTGATGAACGTGGTCGGCGGCGGCTATTCGAGCCTCGCCAAGCGCCAGGGCTGGGACAAACTCTTTCCGCCGATGCGAAATGCCTGGGAGGAAATCGGCAAGCTCAAGCCGGAATTTTGCGGGCGGGGACTTAAGGGAAATAGCGCCGTTCTCGCCGGCATCCACGATTCATCCGCAAACTATGTGCGTTATCAGGCGGCTGGGCTTCAATCATTCACTCTGCTTTCGACCGGCACCTGGAGCATCAGCTTCGATGCGGCAACGCCCGTCTCGGCGCTCGATGAGGCCCGCGACACCTGCACCAACACCGGCATTTTCGGCCAGCGCATCGCCACCTCGCGATTCTTCGCCGGCAAGGAATACGAAATCCTGACCAAGGGCGTGGCCGCGAACCCTGAAAAAGGAGAAGTGGAGTCACTCATCGCAGCTGGCGTATTCGCCCTTCCCTCTTTCAGCAACTCCGGCGGACCGGTTCCGGGTTCTGGGTTGAAGGGCCGTATCATCGGCCCCGCACCTTCATCGCCGGTGGGACTTGCTTCGCTCGCTTCACTCTATTGCGCGCTGATGGTCTCGGAACAACTCGATGCCGTGGGATCGAAGGGCGACATCATCATCGATGGCCCATTCGCTGAGAACGCCTGCTTCCTTGCGATCCTCGCCACCTTGAGGAAAGATCAAAGCGTGCTTTCCTCCGACATCCGCGACGGAACCACCGCGGGCGCCGCCTGCCTCGCGCTCGTGGAAAACGGCAAGCTTCCGCACATTGAATTACATCTCCGCCCGGCATCCCCGGCCAGGATCGAGCAGCTCCCAGACTATCGCGCACGCTGGCGGGACATGGCCTATGGCGGGGCGCGAGCAAGGTGAAGGAGAATGCAATGTTCGATCATGTGGGATTTCCCGTCAGCGATCTCAAAAAATCTCGCGCCTTCTACGAAGCAGCGCTCGCTCCTCTCGGCGTCGGCGTAAAGATGGAACTCAAGGCCGAAGACACTGGCGGCTACGAGGGTCTGGGCCTCGGCCGGACGCGTCCGCAATTCTGGATCGGCACGGGCACGGGAATCTCGGAAGCGATCCATGTTGCCTTCGAGGCCTCGGACCGGGCGGCCGTCGATGCCTTCTACAAGACGGCGCTCGCGGCCGGCGGGACAGACAACGGTGCGCCGGGCCTTCGTCCCCATTACCATCCCGACTACTACGGCGCCTTCGTCCGCGATCCCGACGGGCACAACATTGAGGCCGTCTGTCACCACCCTGCCTGACATGGTTAACGGGTTGGCAATAGGCGCGGGCGCAAGATGGGTGCTGGAGCTTCGAAGCCATCATGCCGACCGTAACAGTTTCGCCGGAGACCCCGGCCTTCACCTTAACCCTTCCCGGGACGGATAGTCCCGACGAGCGGGTACATGCCATTCAGCGGCGCGGCAATCTTCCGTTGATGATCGCCGGCTGTGTGCTTGCCGAAATCACGCGCGACGACCTGATCGAAAGCTGGCAGGAGGCGGTCTCCCTCAGCATGAGCGAATTGAATAACATGACGGAGCTTGCCGGCCGCAGGCTCACCGAGCTTCTTGACGACAACCTCGAATCAGGCGACTTGACCGATCTGGTGACCGACGCCGCCGTGCTGTTCCTGCTGGCGCTTCGCCGCCACGGCGTCGACGACGCCAACCGGATTCCTCCCTGCACCGTCATGTGGAATGGACAGGAGGGCCGCGAGCGTGTCTTGATGCGGGCATGAAAACTAGGCCGCCCGATCAGCACCCACCACTCGACGCTCCCACCTATGGCAAGAGCCTTCGCGGCCTTGGCTTCAACCTGCTTGTGAAAAACATCGATCAGTCTCTCAGATTTCATAAGCAAGTACTTCAATCTACAATATTTTATTCAGACTCAGATTTCGCCATGCTGCGTTTGATCGGCGGCGACTACATGCTTCATGCCGATCACACCTACAGCCACAATCCCGTCTCCGGTCTTATAGCGGGAGCTGACGCAAGGGGAATAGGGGTCGAATTGCGCATCTATGGCCTCGATCCCGACGACGCCGAGAAGCGTGCGCGCGACGAAGGCTTCACGGTTCTGGCCGGAGCGCTCGACAAACCACACGGATTGCGCGAGGCAATGCTAATCGACGACGACGGCTACCTCTGGGTCCCCTCAGTGCACCTGAAGGATTGATCGGCCGGGCCGCGAAACTGCCATCTTCCAGTATCGATTTTTCTCATACCCGCAACATGACGGATAGGGTGGCGACCTGATCATTTTCAGAGCCCCTTTCCACGCGAGGCGCGCAGCAGTAACCATTGTCATCATCAATCTTAGCAGCAGCCTTGACTCGGAAGACAAGATTGTTTTGAAACTATGGAATGATGAAAACAAAGCAGATGGCAGCGATACTCGGCTGCCTTGGCCAGCCGACCCGGCTTGAGGTGCTGAAGCTCCTCGCCCAGGTCTCGAAGGACCCGACAGCTCCCGGCATGCCCGCCGGCGAGATAGCCGCGGCACTCCGCCTCGCCCCGCCGACGCTGTCGTTTCATCTGAAGGACATGACGCTGCGCGGCCTCCTCAAACAGCAGCGCCGGGGCCGTGTCGTCTACTACCGCGCCGAGCTTGACCTCCTGCTCGAGACCCTCGCCCAGGTCGTGGGACTTTTGGAAAAGTAAGCATCCGCTTGCAGGTATGAAGCCCCGACCCTAATCTCGCCCCATAACAACAAGGACGCGTGGGTCATGGCAAAGGACATCGGACATTTCATTGGCGGCAAACAGGTGAAGGGAACCTCGGGGCGGACCTCCGACGTCTTCAACCCCAACACCGGCGAAGTCTCGGGCCGGGTAGCGCTCGCCTCCGCCGCCGAACTCAACGTGGCCGTAGCCAACGCGAAAGAGGCTCAGCCCGCATGGGCCGCAAAGAATCCGCAGGTCCGCGCACGCGTGATGATGAAGTTCCTCGATCTCGCGGCGAAGCACAAGGACGAGCTTGCGACGCTGATTTCCATGGAGCACGGCAAGACTCTGCCCGATGCGGCAGGCGATCTTCAACGCGGCATCGAAGTGGTCGAATTCGCCTGCGGAATTCCACACCTTTTGAAGGGCGAATACACCGACGGCGCAGGGCCAGGCATCGATATGTATTCGATGCGTCAAGCGCTCGGCGTGGTCGCCGGCATCACGCCGTTCAACTTCCCGGCCATGATCCCGCTCTGGAAATGCGCGCCCGCAATCGCTTGCGGAAACGCCTTCATAATGAAGCCCTCCGAGCGCGATCCCTCCTGCCCGATGCGCCTGGCCGAACTCTTCCTCGAAGCCGGACTACCGCCCGGAATCCTCAACGTCGTCAACGGCGACAAGGAAGCCGTCGACGGCATTCTCGATCACCCGGATATCAAAGCCGTGGGCTTTGTCGGATCGACGCCGATCGCGCACTACGTCTATTCGCGCGGCTGTGCGGCGGGCAAACGCGTGCAGTGTTTCGGCGGCGCCAAGAACCACCTGATCGTCATGCCCGATGCCGACATGAACCAAGCCGTCGATGCCTTGATCGGCGCGGGTTACGGCTCTGCCGGCGAGCGCTGCATGGCGATTTCGGTGGCCGTGCCCGTGGGCGAAAGCACCGCCAATGCGCTGATGGAAAAGCTCGTTCCCCGCGTGGAAAAACTGAAGGTCGGCCTCTCCACCGACAAGGAAGCCGACTACGGCCCGCTCGTCACCAAGGAGGCGCTCAACCGCGTCAAGGGCTACATCGATATCGGCGTCAAGGAAGGCGCCAAGCTCGCCGTCGATGGCCGCGGCTTCAAGATGCAGGGCTACGAGAACGGCTATTTCCTCGGCGGGTCGCTCTTCGACAACGTGACCAAGGACATGCGCATCGACAAGGAGGAGATTTTCGGTCCCGTCCTCTCAGTGGTGCGCGCCAAGACCTATGACGAAGGTGTCGCCCTGGTGAACGACCACGAATACGGCAATGGCACCGCCATCTACACCCGCGACGGCGATACGGCGCGCGATTTCGCCTCGAAGATCCAGATCGGCATGGTCGGCATCAACGTGCCGATCCCGGTGCCGCTGGCGTATCACACGTTTGGCGGCTGGAAACGCTCCGGCTTCGGCGACCTGAACCAGCATGGGCCTGATTCGGTGCGCTTCTACACCAAGACCAAAACCGTCACCTCGCGCTGGCCCAGCGGCATCAAGGAAGGCGCACAATTCTCGATCCCGACAATGCGGTGATTGCGGAGCTTACGCCTGGTGCAGACCGGAGTCCCATGTCAATCAAGCAAGTAGGATCATGACCAACCCCTTCTCCCTCGAAAGCCGCGTCGCTCTCGTCACTGGCGCATCGCGCGGGCTCGGCTTTGCGATGGCTGAAGCCCTTACCAATGCTGGCGCCACCGTTGTCGTCAATGCGCGAAGCGAAAGCGACCTTAAACAGGCAGCCTCCAAGATCGGCGCCGTGCCGCTGGCTTTCGATGTCACCGATGCGAAAGCCGCGCGGGCGGCGCTTGAGGGCATCGTCAAGGATCACGGCAAGCTCGACATCCTTGTGAACAACGCCGGCATTCAGCACCGAGTGCCGCTCGTCGAATGGGAAGATGCCGACTTCGATCGTGTGATCGCCGTCAATCTCTCGGCCTGCTTCAGGCTGGCGCGCGATGCGGTGCGCCTGATGCTACCCAACAAATATGGCCGCGTCATCAATACGGGCTCGGTGGCGGCGATCCTCGGGCGGCCCACCATCCACGCCTATGTGGCGGCGAAGGCGGGGCTGCATGGGCTGACCCGTTCCATGGCGGCGGAACTGGGGCGCGAAGGCATCACCATCAATGCGCTGGCGCCTGGCTATTTCGCCACCGAGCTCAATACAGCACTCTTGAACGATAAGGCTTTCACGGCCTGGGTCGAGAAGCGCACGCCTGCGGGACGCTGGGCCAAGCCCCATGAACTTGGCGGAGCCGCGGTGTTCCTCGCCTCCGAAGCCGCCTCCTATGTAAACGGACACGTGCTGGCGGTGGACGGCGGATTGTCGGTGTCACTCTGACAAAACTGTGCTCTCCATCACAGTTCCGACGGTTCACCTCTACTATGTCCGATTGACTCCCTGCCGCTAAGGCCTAGTCTGCCCACGACGGCGAACCGGGAGCACAACGCGCGCCATCAAGGCGCGGTAAGGAGAGATCCGATGGCCAAGAAACCCCCAAAAATCAAAATGTGCGTGGACCGCGTTCTGACTGGCATGGCCAAGATCGACGCCATGCACAACGCCATCAAGGAAAATCCGGCAAACGGCCCGCCGATGCCGAAGCCCACCGCCAAGCGCTTCGGCGCCTCCTCCGCCATGTCTCCGGCGAAGATGGCCTTGATTGCCGGCAAGAAGTGGAAGAACGGCCGGACTCTCAACGTGCACTTCCTCGACGGCTCCGCCATCCAGCGCGAGAAGACCCAGAAGTATGCCGAGAATTGGAGCGCCATCTGCGGCATCAAGTTCAAGTTCGGAACGGCGAAAGCTCAATCCGATATCCGCATATCCTTCAAAGCCGATCCGGGATCGTGGTCCTATGTGGGCACCGACAATATCGGCATCCCGAACAATGAGCCCACCATGAATTTCGGCTGGCTCGATGATGACTCGGACGAGAACGAATGGGAGCGCGTGGTGGTGCACGAGTTCGGCCATGCGCTGGGCGCCATCCACGAGCACCAGAATCCGAAGGGCGGCATCAAATGGAACGAGGCCGCGGTGATCAAATACTTCTCTGGCCCGCCGAACAATTGGTCGAAGGAAGACATCGAAGTGAACGTGCTCGGCAAATATTCGATCACGCAGCTTAATGCCACGCAATATGATCCCAACTCGATCATGCTCTACGCCTTCGACGGCGCGCTGATGGCAAACGGCAAGCCGACGCAACACAACACCAAAATGTCGAAGCGCGACCGGAGTTTCATCAGGAAGCAGTATCCAAAAGCGAAGAAGAAAGCATAACGCAAGAACCGCTGAAGAGGCGGTACGAGAAAGGTTGATGATGGTGCGCGGGATCGTCTAGAAGCCTGCGCACCATGACCGCCCTGCCTCTTGGCTATTCCGATCTTCCCGCCGGCAAGCTTGCCAATGTCGTCACCTGCCTGGAGATGCGCGCCAAGCCGGTGCTGCGTCCGGTTCCAGCGAACGGGCTTTCGCTTTCGCCACTCGACCGCCGGGATCTTGCGGGCTACCGCGCGCTCTATCGTGCCGTGGGCCAGGACTGGATGTGGTTCTCGCGCCTCGTCATGGCGGACGAAAATCTCAAAGGTATCCTCGCCGATCCAGCCCGCGAGCCATTCGTGCTGATGAAGGAGGGCGAGCGCGCTGGTATTCTCGAACTGGATTTCGCCTCGACGCCTGGCGAATGCGAAATCGCATTTTTCGGCGTGACGCCGCAAGCGATCGGCTTTGGCGCCGGGCGCTATTTGATGAACGAAGCCATCATGCGCGCCTGGTCAAAACCCATCTCACGGCTGTGGGTGCACACCTGCACCCACGATCATCCGGGAGCCCTCGCCTTCTATATCCGCTCGGGCTTCACGCCCTATCAGCGTCTGGTGGAAATCCACGACGATCCCCGCCTCCAGGGCTATCTCCCAGAAACCGCATCGCCCCATATTCCGCTAATCAGACCGACGTGAAATGCCGAACCAGGTGCTGCTGCAGGCGGTCCACCGCCTGCGAGCGCTTGCCGGGCGCACGCTCAAGCCTGACATTCACGTCGCGCAGGACTGGAAAACCAATTTCCGGCAGATAGGCGCGCTCGCCCTCGATCAGACTGCTCTCGACCATCACCGATGCGCAGAGCCCCGCCGTGATCGCCGCGTGCTTGCCCTGCACGCTCCGGCAGATGCAGGCGATCCGGTAGCGCCGGTTCATCCCTTCGAGCACCTGGATCATCAGATTGTGGTCGAAAGCACGCTCGTCCCACACGGCAAGCGGCAATGGATCGGCCTTGTACAATTCGCCTTCGGCGGGCCCCGCAATCACCAGCCGGTCACGGAACACGATGGGTCCGCGCGTGGTCCAGTTGCCCTCGGTGAGAAAGGTGAGATCGACCGAACCTTCCGCTACTTTGCGCGCGAGCGTGGGTGAATCGTCGATCACCACGTTGAGCGTTGCCTCGGGATAGAGCCGGTCGAATTCGATGACGAGATCCCGCTGCACCCGTTTCATGTAGCCATCCGGAATGCCCACCACGATGAGGCCGGAATAGGCACCTCGCTTGAATGCGGCGAGCGCTTCGGAATGGGTGTCAGCGATGCTTCGCGCATAAGTGAGCAGTGATTTTCCGTACTCCGTGAGTTCAACGGAGCCAGCGCCGCGCGCGAATAGCGGGTGACCCAGCGTGTCTTCCAGCTTCTTCACCTGCTGGCTTACCGCTGACTGGGTACGCCCGACCTGGCGCGCCGCCGCCGTGAAGCTGCCGGTATCGCTGATGGCCAGAAATGTTCTATAGAGGTCGATGTCCATTAGAGTCTCTAATGCGTCCTATTCCAACTTCTCGTTGGCATCAACCAGCCTATTCAGGCATAAGAACCGCGAGGCGGGCGCCTTGAGCGAGAGTGTAATTATGCTGACTACTATGAATCGCCCCGCGGCTTTGTAGCCCATCTGGCTAAGTGCCAGGACTGAAACCAAAATCGCTGACTTTAGACGCTTGAGCTTCTGCCCATTCGCAGAGCTTATGATTGTTGACGCGCCCGTTTGAGCGGGTCGTGGACGGCACAGCGTTGCACTGAAGGAACCTCCTATGACGACCGTTGAACTGACGGGCCGAACGGCTTCGTTCGCCCCTATCGCTTGCTGCCGCGCTCCGTTTCGCCGCCTTGCCCGATGGCTGGCGCACCGAGCCGCAGCCCGCGCGCTTGCCGAGCTCGATGACTACTTGCTCAAGGACATGGGCATCGCTCGCCTCGACATCGAGGCAGCCGTCCCCTGCGGCATCGCCCGCAAGCCTATCCAACCTATCAATCAGTAGACACCAGAAGGAACCAGAACCATGGCCAATCTCGATTTCTCCAACGCAAAACAAGGTGCCGACATGGGTTCGCCCCAGCTCAACGGCCAGCCTTCATTCGTCGCCTTCCAGCAGGCCGACGCCGGCCTCTCGTCCACGCACTGGAGCTGGCTCACGCCCGGTGGCCACGACATTGATCTCGAAGGCACCGGCTTCAGCTACGACGCTGAAGGCCATGCCTATGGCGGCACGGTGAACACCATCAAGATCGATCTCGGCAACAACGATTCCACCAGCCCCGATATCGTAATCACTGGCCTCAATGCCGACGCCATTCCGCTTGACGAGAATCCGGAGAGCTTCTGGAATATCCTGGCCGGTGACGACACCATCACTGGCGGCACCAAGGCCAATGCCGGCGGCGCATTCTTCCGCATCGCCGGCGACGGCCTCTACGCGCCCATCGGCAACAACAAAGGCGGCAACGACCTCATTAACATCAACGACGTGCGCACCTATGCCTATGGCGATGTCTTCGAGGTGATCGAAGACAAGGCCAGCAGCGTCATCACCTTCACCGGCGGAAACGACACGATCACCGGCACTGTGACGACTGAGATGCAGTCGATTCACGGTGATGTATGGGACGTCTACGGAAACGTGCGAGTCATCGGTGGTCACGACACACTCGTCTTGCGCTCCACGTCCGCAGGCTCGGCCATCGTCGGCGATGTCACGAACATGCGGGGATCGTTCCAGGGCCAGGCGATCGTTCAGGGCGGCAACGATACGCTGCTCGCAGGTGAAGGCGTCACCGGCGTAATGGTCGGCAACGTCATGAACCAGAACAACTACAGCTACCTGCGCGGTGGACATGACACTATCGCCGGCAGCGACATGAGGCAAACACTTGTGGGCGATGTCTACAATGGCAAAGATTCGCTGCGCGGCGGCAGCGATACGATTTACGGCTATGGCGGCGACGACTTGATTGTGGGTGATGTATTCGATGCAGGACGAATTGTAGTCGGCGGCAATGATACGATTTTGGGCGGCGAAGGCAACGACACGATCTTCGGCGAATTCCTCTATGTCACCAACACCAACGTTTCCGGCGGCAATGACCGGCTTTATGGCGAAGGCGGCAATGACTACATCTCCGGCCAGACCGGCAACGATTTCATCGACGGCGGCTCGGGCGACGATCAGATGCTGGGCGGCACCGGCAACGACACCTTCGTTGTCGACAGCTATCTGGACATCGTCACGGAAAAGGCGGGCGAAGGCGTCGACACGGTGCAAACCACGCTCAACGCGCTTGCTCTTGCCGACGAAGTGGAAAACCTCACTTTCATCGGCAAGGGCAGATTCGAAGGCCGCGGCAATTTCGAAAGCAACCGTATCACCGGTGGAAATGATGATGACATTTTTTACATGGATGGCCAGGGGAACGATACCATCATCGGCCTTGGTGGAACCGACACGCTCTATTTCCGCGATCTCGGAGCCGCGATCATCAATCTCGCCACAAACGTGAACGGCGGTTCGGCCACCGGTGACCGCTTCTCAAGCATCGAACGCATTTTCGGCTCCGACACCGGCGGCGATAATCTGACAGGCGGCAATGCGCGCGTCATCTTCTTCGGCTATGGCGGCAATGACTTGCTGAAAGGCGGC
>JBJXGL010000335.1:0-23697 GCA_046160365.1 Aestuariivirga sp.
TGGAGCGTGTGATCGAGCGCACCCGCGAGCGCGAACGCCTGCCGCAGCGCCGCAAGGGTTACACCCAGAAGGCGATCGTGGGCGGCCACAAGGTCTATGTGCGCACCGGCGAATACGACGACGGCAAACTCGGCGAAATCTTCATCGACATGCACAAGGAAGGTGCGGCCCTTCGCGCGATGATGAACAACTTCGCCATCGCCGTGTCGGTCGGCCTGCAATATGGCGTTCCGCTGGAAGAGTATGTCGATGCGTTCACGTTCACCCGCTTCGAACCGGCGGGCATGGTGCAGGGCAACGACTCGATCAAGAACGCAACGTCGATCCTCGACTACGTGTTCCGCGAACTGGCCGTCTCCTATCTCGGCCGCCATGACCTTGCGCATGTCGAGCCCGCCGACATTGGTTTCGATGCGCTGGGCAAGGGTGTGGCGGGCGAAGAACCCAAGGCCGGTGCTCCGGTTCCCGCACAGCGCGTTTTGTCCTCAGGCTATGTGCGCAGCAAGACCAGCCTCGCCAATGTGGTGGTGATGCCGCAGGGCACGACGACTTCGGCATCCCCCGCGCATGCGCTGCAGATGCGGCTTCAGGCCGAATCGGTCGGCGCGCTTGCACTCGCCGAATTGGCGGACGTCGAGGAGCAGACCTTCGTCATCACCGAGACCATGCCGAAGCCCGCTCTCGATCTGCGCACCGAAGCCCGCATGAAAGGATATGTGGGCGAATGCTGTTCCGAATGCGGCAACTACACCATGGTGCGGAACGGCACCTGCCTCAAATGCGATACCTGCGGATCGACGAGCGGGTGCTCGTGAGCTACCGCTTGTGGACTTGGTGGGATCAAGCCAATGGCAGACACATCTATTAGTTTTGCGAAAATCAATAAGGAGATAGCGGACACCCCCAGTTGGCTACAGTTTCCGCCTACTGTTCTCGCGCGATCTCCTATCGACCAAAACACACAGTGCCGATTTGACCTCGATGGTCGGGACGCTCGTTTAGCCGCACTCGATAACAGATACCAACCCGCCTTTGACCTCTGGAGTGTGGTCTTAGGACAGGTGCCTCCCGTGTTCGGAGCGGATCGGAGTCTTCCAGATGGAACGACTGCAAACTTGACTGCTTTGCACGAAGCTCACGCGTGTTTTCAAGGTATTCGGCGCCCAATTGACAACGATGATGAGGGCAAGTCCGTTATCACCTACGTGTTGCGGCCGCGGTTCCAGTTTGTCAGAGGCCACGGCAGACGTTTTGCAATTGGGCAAGTGCAAGCAGTGAAAGAAGACTTGCTGTACTTGGTTTACGTCCGAGCAGAATCGCCTTATCTGACAGCGGGTCAAGAAGTCCGCGGAACACTTACGCACGGGGGATTTGTGGAGATGGACGAGAATGACACATCTCTGCCTCGTGACCACAGCAAGCGTTTCGACAAGCGGCTCTGGTAGGGAGAACTGGGAATGCAGCACGTCACAGGGAGCAGCCCAAGATTGGGCATGCGAACCTTTGTTCCAATAGCAAGATACTATCACCTAGGCGACTATGTCGAGTATGTGCGATCCGATGCCCCTCACGTCTTGCGGCGGGTGGACCAGTTTCTGACTTTGGTGTTGGATATGGAAACACGTGAATTGTCTGGTTTTCGTTTAAAGGGATTCAGAAATTTTTTTGTTAAGCATCTGAGACGCGAGAACGCTCTGCTTGATGCCGATTTTTTGGCGCTGGTGAGCGCAATCGAAATTGCAGCAAAACTTGCCGGCGACTCAGTTTTCTCGATTGAAGAGGCTAAGGCTGCCTATAGAAATGCTTACAGCATGGCGTTCGAAGATAAGGTCGCACTGAGAGAGGTCCCAACTGCTTTAGCGGCGTAGATTTGGTGTGCAGCGCCGAAATTTGGACAGCCAGTGAACAGCCGCCAGTAAGTGATCGAATTCGTCGCGGCAATAACCGAAATCTCTTCACCCCGGCGGAAACTCCGGGGTGAATTGTTTTGATTGGCAGCGTCAGACCAGGGATTGATTCAATCCGATTACCCAAGCGGCCCAATTCCCCATTGTTGTCATCCCCGCACTTGTTGCGGGGACCCATTTCTCCACAGGGGCAATTGCCGGAATATGTCGCGCGATGGGTCGCCGGAACAAGTCCGGCGATGACAATTTTGGTGGAGCCGAGGATGATGGAGCGAGACCTGGTTGCCAATGCGCGCGAGCGTCAGAAGTGCAATGCGAACTGCCTCGGACTTGCTGTTCGTGCCGGCCGACTTCATAGACCGCTGCAAAAGTTCGTCATCGATGTCGACGGTGATGGGCATCCTGAGTATCTGATTCTCTGTTCTCGAATGCCGGCGATCATTGCTCATTGGAGGCAGCTTGCGATGATCATCGCACGCTCGGCGGCAATTTTGTCAAAAAACTTGTGGGCTGTGCAAATCGGCAACAGGCAGAGTTGCCGAAGAGGGTTTTAAAATTTGCAGGCGAGGCACAGATCGTCAGTCTACGGACGGCCCTTGTTTTTCCTGCGTTTCAGCACATATTTCGCGGAATCACAAATTCCTCCGTGTACTGACGGCCTGCGCCGCGCCTTTGGCGTTTACGAGTTGTTAGGGGAGTTTGGGCGATACACAATATGTTGACGGCATATTGCCGAATCACACAAAGGGGTGGAAACACATGTTCATGACAGTCGGTTTGGGCCGATAAGGCCCCTGCGCTGTTAGATGTGTGAGGCTTACCTGCGTTGTGGGGAATATCAACTCTACTAGGAGAATGAATATGGCGAAGAAAGCTGCTAAGAAGCCCGCGAAAAAGGCTGCCAAGAAGAAGGCCGCCAAGAAGAAGAAGTAAGCTTCTTTAAGCGAAGACTTCAGGACTGGACCCCGGACGGCATCGCCTCCGGGGTCAGTTCTTTTTTGGAGGGTGCATTGACGCCGCGCTCGTTCAAGCGAAGTTGAGCTCTTACGCTGCTCTGACATCGCGGCGCTCCGGTTTCCAAGAACTGGAAAAATTCGGTCTCCACCGTCTCCTTTGAATCATTTCCCCATGGACCCTGGCTTTCGCCAGGGTGACGGATGATTTTTCGAGACACTCCCCTTCCTTGTCATCCTGGCGAAAGCCAGGATCCATGGGGAGGTCTGGGCCCAACGTTCAGTGAGTCCATTCCGCGATGCGGCCATCGCAAGGGCATTGGGCGGCCGCCAACGCCTTCGGCAAACGAAAAGGGCCGCGAAAACCGCGGCCCTTTCGTTACTCTCGAGTGGCCTTACTGATAGACGTAAATGCGCGAGCCGATCTTGACGCGGTTGTAGAGGTCGATCACGTCGGCGTTCATCATGCGGATGCAGCCGGACGACACCGCTCCACCAATCGATGACGCGTTGTTGGTACCGTGCACGCGGAATAAGGTTCCGCCGATGTAGAGGGCGCGCGCGCCGAGCGGATTGCCTGGGCCGCCTTCCATGACTTCGGGGAGAATGTGGCCCTTCTCGGCCTCACGGCGAATCATCTCCGCCGGCGGACGCCAGTCCGGCCACTCGCGCTTGGCGGCAATGCGCGACGAACCGCTCCACTGGAAGCCTTCGCGACCGACACCGACGCTGTAGCGGATCGCCTCGCCATCGCCGGTCACATAGTAGAGTGCGCGCTCGGGCGTTCTGACGATTAATGAGCCCGGTTTATATTTGGCCTCGTTCCATGCCACGACCCTCTTGGTGGTACGCGAGCTCGCGCCCAATCCGAAACCCGACGACGAACGCCGCGTCGTGGTGGTCTTGCGGCTGAACACGCAATTGAGGAAATTTCCGCAATCCCGCCTTCCGGCGATACGTTCGGCGCGGCGCCTGCGCAGTTCCGATTCGGCCTTGAGGCGCGCACGGCGGCGCTCATCGAGACTCGCGGCCTTCTTCTTTTCGAAAGCTTTTTTTGCAGCGGCGCGCTTCTTCTCTTCCGCCTTCTTTTTTACTTCGGCGGCCTTGCGCCTTTCCTCGGCGGTCTTCTGGGCTGCTTCGCGCTTCTTCTTTTTCAGGAGCAGCGCTTCGTCCTGGCCCTTCTGCGTGGACGCGTAGGTGGCGGCCGGAGCTGCTGCGAACACCAACAAAAGCGCCGCGGCAGCAGCGATAAGTCGTTGCCTCATCGTCGAATCCCTCTATTCAGCCCCTTCAGCACCTTAATAACCATAGCTTCATGCTCGAGCAATGGGCATGGCGGTTCAGGCGCCATTCACGTAAGCTTGTGTTAACAAGTCTGTCCCTCGACCCTTAAGGAGTTGCTAATGAGGACCCTCGCACTTGCTTTGACATCCGCGTTTCTCGCTACATCGGCGCTCACTGTGCCCGCTTTCGCACAGGACCGGCCGCCTGTCGTAACGGCAATCCTGCATACCTTCGAATCCCAGATGAGGGGCAGCGCCAGCATCGGCAACATTACCGACGATGGCGCAGGCAACATCATCGTATCCAACATGTCCTTCGAAGCTCCCGCCGCGGGCACGGATCCGGCAGTCAAGTTTACCGTCGGCGAGATGGCACTGAACGGCGTGTCCGACAAGGGAAGCGGCCTCTTCGAAATCTCCAACGCCACGTTCAAGGGCATGAAGGTCGATGTCTCCGATCCCTCCGGCGCGACCATGCCTGTGTCGGTCGCAATCGACGTGCCGGAAGGGCGGACGGAAGGCTGGTATGTTCTGGCCCTTGGCGACAATCCGTCCGCGCTCGACCAATTCCGCGCCTCCATGAGCGTTGCCCGCAAGACCGAGTTCGGAAAGATGACCATGACCGTCAATGGCGTGACGGTGACCGCGGATGGTTACTCCTCGACTTGGGACGGCGATCCCAACACTGGCTCGGGCATGTTCGACGCGCGCTTCTCCAATCTCGTCATTCCTGAATCGGCAATCGCGATGCTGGATACGGCGGGCCAGCTGAAGCAGCTGGGCTACACCGATATCCGCATCGATCTTTCGGGCAAAGGCAAGCTCGACGTGACGCCGGAAGCTCTGAGCTTCGACATGTCCGGCGCCTACGACATGAAAGATATGGGCAGCCTGCAGTTCTCCGCCGCCGCCTCCAATGTTCCGATGGCTGCCGTCGGCGAATTGCAAAACGCCGGCAAAGCCGGCCGGGAGCCGGATTTCAATGCGATGATGCCCCAGCTCATGGGCGTGACGCTCAGTTCGGTCAAACTCCGCTTCGAGGACGCATCGATCACAAAACGCGTGCTGCCGATGATCGCCGCCATGCAGGGCATGGACGAGGCAACGATGGTGGCGAGCGCCGGCGCCATGGCGCAGTTGGGCCTGGCACAGCTCAAGAATCAGGCGTTCACGGACCAGACTGTCGCAGCCATTAACGCGTTCATGAAGGACCCGCGCTCGCTCACCGTGTCGCTCAAGCCTGCGGCACCCGTTACCGTTCAGGAGATGATGGGTTTTAATCCGCAAGACCCCGGTGCGGCCATCACACAGCTTGGGGTTTCCGTTTCCGCCAACGATTGAGGTTTTTCATGGCCTGCCGCAAAACACTGGCCCTGGCGCTGGTTTTGACCAGCGCTTGGACAGCACCCGCCCTTGCAAGCCCCGAAAGCGAAGCGATGATCCGCGATCTGATCGCGGCGATCGATTCCTCCGCCACCTGGAATGCCTCGACGAAAGGCATCTCCAGTTCGGGCTCGAAGACAATTGTCGACGGCCTCACCATCTCCCTGACGAGCGGCGGCTTGACGTTTTCCGGCAACAAGCTTGAACTTGAAGACCTTGCACCCCGCGAAGGCGGCGGCGCGACGCTCTCTTCCTTCATGCTCGATAATCTCTCGGCCAAGTTTCAGGACGGCGGTCTTTCGGTAGAGAAGGCGAATGGCCACGACTTGAGCTTCCCTTCATTGAGCGGATGGGCCTACGACGAGAAGCAGCCCGCCACGTCGATTGCCAGACTCTACAGCCGCATTACCGATGTCGAGTTCAAGGACATCGTGTTTCCCCGACTTGATGCCGAAATCAGCGTGAAACCCGGCCCGTCCAAGCCGCAGGTACAGACGATCACTTACGAAGACTTGCGTTACGAAGGCATGTCGAAGGGCAAGCTGGCGCTCAATTCGGTGGCCCGCATCGCCCAGACCATCAAGGAAGGCGACGGGCCTGCGGTTCAAGTAACGTGGAACGGAATGGTCGCCCGGAACTTCGACTGGGGCGCTTTCGTGAAGATCACCGACCCCGATGCCTACCCGGGCGGCAAAGGGGACCCCACCTGGCGCACGGGGCTCGAGAGCGCCGAGATCGGCAAGCTCACGGCGACGGTCGATGGTGCTGAGACGTTCTCCATCGGATCGATCAAGATGGGAGCCATGGATATCCGCCAGCCGGAGAAACCGTTCTTAGCGCTCTATGACACGTTGCTTACGAAAGGCCCCGACATCCCCGAAGCCGAAATGGTCACGCTCATGCGCGACAATTTTTCGGGCCTCGTGGGCTGGTTCCGTTTCAATTCGTTCGAGATGTCCGATCTCAAGGGCACGCTTCCGACGCAAGGCACAATCGCGCTTCAATCGGCCGCGTTCGAGAACCTGTCATCCGACGGATTGGGCAAGCTCAAGATGGCGGGCTTCGACGTCAAGGATCCAAACTTCATGGCCTCGCTCGCGTCATTCGAGTTGGCGGATGTCACATGGCCCAAGGTGACGACATTCTTCGACTTCGCGCTGCTGGACCAAAAGAAAAAGCGCAACGAACCGCTCGACCAGAAAGAAGTGGCGCGGGTTGCGGGCGAAATGGTGAGCGCCATTCCGCGCTTCGGGCGGATGGAATTTTCCGGCCTGTCCACGGGCATTCCAGGCACAGCACCCTTCTCCCTCAAACGGTATTCCGCAACCAGTGAGGGCGGAAGCGCGCTCCTTCCCAAACTCGCAAAAGGCCGCGTCGAGGAACTCGTCATCCCCGAAGCGCTACTGATGGCAGATCCACAGTCGCGGGAAATCTTCACCGCACTCGGCTACAATTCGCTGACCCTCGATCTCGAAGGCACAGCTACTCACGATTCCAGCTCGGGCGCCTACGACACCAAAGTCGCGCTCTCTACAAAGGACGCCGGAAAACTCAAGCTCGACTACGCGATCGGCGGGATCACCGAACAGGTGGTCAACCAATTCTTCACAGTGGTGCTAAATGCGCCACCGCAAGGCGATCCCGATCCGGCGCAAATCATGGCGGCCATGGCGCCGCTCACCTTTGACGGGTTGACGCTCCGCTTCGAAGACGCTTCCCTGACCAAGCGGCTGGTCGGTTTTGCCGCCAAGATGCAGGGCATGGACGAGAATTCCGTCAGGGCCAACGCGACGGCATTAGCGACGCTTGGCTTATCCCAACTCAAGTCGCCGGAGCTGATGCAGCAAGTGACGGCGGCAATCGGTAGCTATCTGGGCGATCCGAAATCATTCACCATCACCATCAAACCGCAGAAGCCTTTGGGGCTCGTGGATTTCATGGCGCTGAATCCGAATGATCCGGCAGCCGCCGTCAATATGCTCGGCGTCTCGGTGAAGGCGAACGACTGAGAACTATGCTTCCGGCAGATTGAGCCGGATGTGGAGTTCGCGGAGTTGCTTGGGCGTCACTTCGCTTGGAGCGGCCATGAGCAGGTCCTGGGCCTGCTGGTTCATCGGGAACAGCACGACTTCGCGCAGGTTGGTTTCGTTGCAGAGAAGCATCACGATGCGGTCCACGCCCGGTGCGATGCCGCCATGCGGCGGCGCGCCATATTGGAAGGCGCGATACATGCCGCCAAACTTCTCCAGCAACACCTCTTCCGGGTAGCCGGCGATCTCGAAGGCCTTTTTCATCACCTCTGGCCGGTGGTTCCGGATGGCGCCCGATGACAGCTCAATGCCGTTGCAGACGATATCGTACTGGAAAGCGTTGATGGTGAGCGGGTCCTTCGATTCGAGCGCTTCCAGTCCGCCCTGGGGCATGGAGAACGGGTTGTGGGAGAAGTCGACCTTCTTCTCTTCTTCGTTCCACTCGTACATCGGAAAATCGACGATCCAGCAGAACTCGAAGCGGTCTTTGGCAACGAGATTCAGTTCCTCGCCCACCTTGGTGCGCGCTTCGCCGGCAAATCTGTGGAACTTCTCCGGCCGGCCAGCCGCGAAAAACACGGAATCACCTGCATCAAGACCAAGCTTCGTACGGATCGCTTCGGTGCGCTCCAACCCGATATTCTTGGCAATAGGACCGGCTCCCACAATGGCTTCTAATGGATTGTTTTCAACTGTTTGGATCGCCTCGCCACTGGCTTCCTTCGTGGCATAAAACTGCGATCTGGTAAGCTCGACCGCTGCAGGGTCAGAGGTATCAACGCGTTCCTTGCGCCAGAAGATGTAAGCGAGGCCCGGCTGGCCTTGTTGTTGCGCCCATGAATTCATACGGTCGCAGAAGGCGCGGCTGCCGCCTTTCGGTGCGGAGATCGCCCACACTTCCACCTTGGGATCGGCAGCGATCATGCCGGCGAAAACCTTGAAGCCCGAGCCATAGAAGTGTTCGGTGACGTTGCGCATGCGGATGGGATTGCGGAGATCGGGCTTATCAGTGCCATACCAGCGGATCGCATCCTTGAACGCGATGTGCGGGAACTTTGGCGTGACTGGCCTGCCCTGTCCGAATTCCTCGAACACGCCGCGCAGCACGGGCTCAACGGCATTGAACACATCGTCCTGAGTCACAAAACTCATCTCGATATCGAGCTGATAGAATTCGCCAGGCGATCGGTCGGCGCGCGCGTCCTCGTCGCGGAAACAGGGCGCGATCTGAAAGTAGCGATCGAAGCCCGACATCATGATCAGTTGCTTGAACTGCTGCGGCGCCTGCGGCAGTGCATAGAATTTGCCAGGATGAATGCGGCTCGGCACCAGATAGTCGCGCGCGCCTTCCGGCGAAGAGGCCGTCAGGATCGGCGTCTGGAATTCGAAGAAACCCTGCTCCTTCATGCGGCGGCGTAGCGAGTCGATGATCTTGCCGCGCTGCATGATGTTGCCGTGAATGCGGTCGCGGCGGAGATCGAGAAAGCGGTACTTGAGGCGGATGTCCTCTGGGTACTCCTGATCGCCGAACACCGGCAACGGCAACTCGGCGGCTTGCGAAAGGATTTCGATTTCCACAGCGAATACCTCGATGAGGCCGGTCGGCAGATCCCTGTTCTCGGTTCCCGCAGGTCGCGGCCGCACCTTGCCATCGATCCGCACCACCCATTCGGCACGAAGTTTTTCCGCAGTCTTGAAGGCGGGTGAATCCGGGTCGGCCACCACCTGGGTCATGCCGTAGTGATCGCGGAGATCGATGAACAGCACGCCGCCATGGTCGCGCACCCGGTGCACCCAGCCGGAAAGGCGGGTGTCCTGACCGCTGTGGTCAAGTCTTAACTGTCCACAGGTGTGGCTGCGGTAGGCGTGCATGAAGTCCTCACGAAACCGGAAATCGGGCGCTAGAGCACATGCAGGGGGCGATTTGTCAAGCCGAGCCGGACTTGCGGGTCAATGTCCGATCCCGATCGCCGGCAAGACTTTCGCCATCAGCATCCGGGCGCCAATTTCGCTCACATGATCGTCGTCGAAATAGAGCGGCACGCCGTTTTCCTGCGCCATGCAGCGTCTCTTGCCGGAGTTGCAGAAGATTGCCGCCGGATCGATCGCGCGCAAGCCAAGCTCGGGAACGAGTTTGTCGAGAGCGCTTAGAATGAAGCGGTTGCGGGCCAGATACAGATCGTAGTCCGTCGAAACATTGGTGGGCACCTTGCCGCTGGCAACGATGTTCTTGAAGTTGAGATTGCCGATGTGCCAGCCGACTTCCGGAACCGGATAGATGACGGCGACCGGCGCGCCAGTGAGTTTGAGGCCCGCCAGGAACTCCCTGATGGCCTCCAGCTTGGCGGATTCGTCCGTTGAGTAACTGCCGCCGGCATCGCGCGCCACGTAAGTACGAACGCCCATGTCCTCGCGTCCGCCTTCGCCGTTGTCGAAGCCAACCGTATCGCCAGCACCGCTCACCGGGTACACCCGGAGAGTCCATCGCATGGCAACCAGCACCGCGCGCGGATGCAACGACTTCAATTTTTCCAGCAAGGCCTTCTGCTGACCTTCGCAGCGGGTGACCCGCGCGGCAGCGGGTTCTCCGGCAAGATAAGTGCCGGGAATGTTTCGGCAGGCACGATTGCGCACGTACAGGCCGGACAGATTTTGCGACTTCAATTCCTCGCCCAGCACGTGGACCAATGCGGCGGCGTGCGAGTCCCCCCACAAGATCACGGGATTGGGAACATCCTTGGCTCCCATCTCGCAGCTTTCCAATTCGCTGTCACCGCTCGCAAGCGGCTTCCAGTCGCATTGCTCGCCCTTGGAATGAGCCGGCGATATGGCAAGACGCGCCTCGGAGCTAAGGCGGTTTCCGGCAAGTTCGGACGAATTGATTGCAGCGCCTAGTCCTATCAGGATCGCACCGGAAATCGCCGATGCCGCAAAAACCTGCCCGCGGCTGAGCCAGCGCCTGTCGCGGAACGGTTTCTCGACGAAACGCCAGCTCAGGAAGGCAAGTACGAGTGCAACCACGCACAACCCAATCATCAAAAACTGCGATGGTTCATTCAAGCTGCGCAATCTGGCAAACGCGAATAGCGGCTGGTGCCAGAGATAGGCGCTGTAAGATATGAGTCCGATGCCAACCAGTGCAGGAGAGCCAAGCAGCCTGCCGGTCCAGTTCGTCCCGTCTGCGAAGGCGATTATCAATGCGGTTCCCAGCACAGGAAGAAGCGTTGCCGGACCTGGAAATGCCGTGGACTGGTCGATCAATGCCATCGACGCAATCAAGAGCAACACTCCCACTCCGGCGAGCACCCCGGCAACCGGCTTGATTCTCGATTCTTTCAGAGCCGCGTCCTGCAACAGCATCGCAAGCGCCGCGCCGGCAAGAAGCTCCCAGGCCCGCGCCGGAATGAGAAAAAAGCGGGTTTCCTGCTCGATGGCCAGCGGCAAGAGGGCCAGCCCCAAGCTCACCGCGGCGATGATGATGGTCACTGGCAGAAGCCAGCGCTTGCGAAACCACCAGACGAAGGCCAGCAGCAAGGGGAACAGCAGATAGAACTGCTCCTCGATTGCGAGGCTCCAGGTGTGAAGAAGCGGTTTTTCCTCCGCAGCCGATCCGAAGTAATTGCTCTCCGCCCAGAAATGGATGTTCGATACGAAAAGGCTCGTGGCCATCAGGCTCTGGCCGAACTCCTCGAGCTGCCGGTCGGGCATCCACATCCAGGCGAAGGGAATGGTGCAGATCGCCACGAGAAACAGCGCGGGCAATATGCGCCTGGCGCGGCGTTCGTAGAAGCCGGCGATCGAGAACCGCCCGCTCCGTTGTTCTTCAAGAAGGATCGAGGTGATGAGATAACCGCTGATGACGAAGAAAACATCGACGCCAGTGAAGCCGCCCGAAAATCCCGTGACTCCGCCATGGAACAGCATGACCGGAACCACGGCCAAGGCGCGAAGTCCATCAATCTCGGGTCGATAGCCCGCCGTCATGTCTCAGCCCTGATCAGATATTCAGGGCTTGGACCGTTTCGGTTAAAGAACTGTCAAATGGGTAGTGGCAGTCAGAGGCCGCCGAGAATCAGGTAGTTGCGCTTCTTCTTTTTCTTGTTGGCCTGGTTCAGCTTCTTCTCGATCTTCTTTTTCTGCTCGTTGAAGATTTTCTCGATTTTCGGCGCGCGGAACTTCGGGGGATCGATCGAGGCGAAGCCGGTATCGAAAAAGCCGCCACGCACGACCACGCGGGTATTCGACAAGCCGTTTTTTTGCACCAGCGAGAAGAGTTTGGCGGCATTCGCCGGCGCCAGCCGCACGCACCCATGCGATGCGCGGCGGCCGAGGCTCTTCACATGATAGCTGCCATGAATTGCATGCCCCTGCCCGGTGAAGAAAATAGAATGCGGCATGGGGGCATCGTCCCATTCCTTGGAGAAATGGTCCTTCTCCAGGCGGAACGGGCGAAAACTGCCGCTTGGCGTTGTGTATCCCGCAGCCCCCGTCGAAACCGGCCACACATATTCGACGTCGCCATCGACGCTGACGGTCATCTTCTGGCTGATCTTGTTGATCGAGATGACGACTGCTTTCGCGGCGGCAATGCTTGCTCCAGCAATGCTCATCGATACAAACAGCGCGGCGGCAAGCAGCGTCTTCATCAGGTGGTCCCCTTGGTTTCCACACGCAACCTATGGGATCGGATGCGACTCGTCCAGTTACAGAAGCGCAACACCAGATTGCCTTTCTTCGGGGGTTCACAAGCCGATTCGCGAACTTCCCGCAAATACCTGTAATTGCTGACTAAAAATAAATCCGTTCCGGCTGTTGACGGCGGCGTCAGACTCGGGCGACCCTATGGCAATCATGGATTTAATTGCCTCTACAGCGGCGTTGAATGCGCTGTGCCGTATCCTTTCGAATGACCAGTATGTGACGGTCGACACCGAGTTCATGCGCGAGACGACCTATTGGCCGGACTTGTGCCTGATCCAGCTCGCCGGCGAAAAGGCCTCGGGCCTGATCGACCCGATGGCGCCGGGCATCGATCTTGCGCCGTTCTTCGAACTGATGAACAATACCAACGTGCTCAAGGTGTTTCATGCCGCCAGGCAGGACATCGAGATCATGGTGCATCGCTCGGGTGTCGTGCCTCACCCCGTCTTCGATACGCAGGTGGCTGCGATGGTGTGCGGTTTCGGGGATCAAGTCGGTTATGAAGCGATTGTCCGCAAGTTGGCCAGCGTCCAGATCGACAAGTCTTCGCGCTTCACCGACTGGTCGAAACGCCCCTTGAGCGACAAGCAGCTGGCTTATGCGCTCTCCGATGTCATTCACCTGCGGCCGGTCTACGAGAAGCTGAAAGCGGAACTCGACAAAACCGGACGCGAGCCGTGGCTGCGCGAGGAGATGGATATCCTCACCTCGCCCGAGACCTATCGCACCGACCCCGAAGATGCGTGGAAGCGCATTAAGGTGCGGCTGCGCAACAAGAAACAGGCGGGGGTGCTCGTTTCCCTCTCGGCATGGCGCGAGCGCGAGGCGCAGGCGCGGAACGTGCCGCGTGGCAGGGTCATCAAGGACGATGCTCTCGCCGAAGTCGCGCTGCAGATGCCGCAGACGCGCGAGGCGCTCTCCGGCTTGCGCGCGCTTCCGAAGGGTTTTTCAAACTCGCGGCTTGGCGATAGCATTCTCGCCGCCGTGAAAGACGGCTTGGCGCGCGATCCGAAGACGCTGCCGCATATCGACAGCGGACGCGATGTGGTTCCCGACTCGGTGCAGGCGGCGACGGAAGTGCTCAAGCTGGCGCTCAAGGTCGTCTGTGAGCAATCCGGCATTGCGCCGAAACTTGTGGCGAGTTCCGCCGATCTCGAGGCCGTGGCTGAAGACGATCACGCCGACGTGGCGCTGATGCGCGGCTGGCGGCGGGAGATGTTCGGCAATCTGGCGCTGGAGCTGAAAGGTGGGCATGCCATGATCGGGTTCCGCGATGGCCGGGTGTTCATCGAGCGGCTTTCCGGTCCTGTCGCGAAAGCAGCGGAGTAACTATCCGATCTCGATGCGCGCCGTGCGGCCCATGTCCCCCGCAAGCGCCGCCAGACGCTTCTCCACACGCTCGCCGTTAAGGTCCGCCAGCTTCTTTGGAAACTTCAGAACGAGTAACTTTCCATCGCCGAATTTCAACCCGATCTTCGGCAGTAGGCCAGGCATTGCTGCGGAAAGAATGTAGGCAAGCCTGAACATCTGACTCAGCAAACGCGCGCGCTCGACGTCTCCCTCTTCGAGCAGGCGGTGAAGGCCGTCTTTGGTGTCTTGACCGTCGTAGCGATAGTAGACGGTGAGAGCAAGAAAGACGCGCCCGGGATGATCGACGCCGACGAAAGCGGCCTGGGAGATCATGCCGAGCGAGCGTTCGGCGCGGTAGTCGGGATGGGCGCGCCAGCCGATATCGGCGAGAAGACACGCACCGTATCGCAGCCGGCGCCCGTACTCATCTTCTTTCAGGCCGCCGTCGCCAAAAAGCTGATCGGTCCAATCGCAGAGTTCCAGTTCGTGCTCGGGCGAACGCGCATAGCGGCGTGCGAAGTCCCAGCAAGACGAAAGCAATGCGTCGGACTTCGCCTTGCGGCGCGGAAGTTTCGAGAACAGCAAGCCCTCGCGCACACCAAACACCGAGGTCACGATTTCCTTCGGCTTCGAATGATCCAGAAGCCGTTCAAGAACCAGCGCTCCGAACGGCATCGTATCGGCACGGCTCTTGCTCACTTCCCGAACATTGCGCATCGACGATGGCGAGAGGCCCGATACGAGATCCGCGACGCCAGCGGCTTGCTGACGGCTCATGGTGTAGTAGTGCAGCACATGCAACGGGTAGCGGTTTTGCGCCATGTGCAGGCGCGCCAGATTTCGCCAGGTGCCGCCCACTGCATAGAAGGTTCTGCCGCTCAGCTTCGAGAGCAGTTTGGTCCGCTCGAAATAGTCGTCGATGATTTTCCGCGCGCGATTGGTTGATCCCTCCGACATATCCATGAGCCGCAAAGGACCGAGAGGAAGCGTCACGCCATCCCGCAAGTGGCCATCCTGAACGTCGATCAGTTCCAGAGACCCGCCGCCGAGATCGCCCACCAATCCATCAGCCTCCGGGATTCCGGCCACGACGCCAAGTGCAGCGAAGCGCGCTTCTTCCTTTCCCGAAAGAACGGATATGCCGGCTCCAATCGCATTCTCCGCAAGATCGACGAATTGATCGCCGTTCGATGCTTCGCGCACAGCGGCTGTCGCCACCACGAACACCTGCTTCGCACCGATCTGACGGCAGAGCGCGCGGAACCGGCGCAACGCCGCCGTGGCGCGGGCCATGCCCTGCTCATTGAGGCGGCCCGTAACGGCTACGCCCTTGCCGAGGCCGCAGAGGATTTTTTCGTTGAACACCGGCGTCGCCGAACGGCGCAGACCGTCATAGACCACGAGGCGAACCGAGTTGGAGCCGATGTCGACGACTGCCACGGGCCGGTATTTCGGGGGTTCGGTCCGGAAACCGGTGTGCCAACTCACTTCTTCGCCCTGGTCCGCTTCTTGATGACCTCGATTTCGGGCGGCAGACTACTGGCAAGCGACTTGCCCCGTCCAGAGAGAGACGGGTTATGCATGAAATAATTGTGGGCATTGAACGGCTCTTCGCCCTGCCCCGGCGCCAGGCGGCGCCATGAGCCATCGGCGAGCAATTCCCAGCTCTGCTGATTGTCCTTCAGGTTTGCCATCATGATCTGGTCGAGGATCTGTTCGTGCACGGTCGGATTCTCGATCGGGATCAGGGTTTCGACCCGGCGATGCAGGTTGCGCGGCATCCAGTCGGCGGACCCGATGTAAACGCGCGCGTTGTCATGCGGCAAGCCGTGGCCCGCGCCAAAACAGACGATGCGAGAATGTTCGAGGAAGCGACCGACGATGCTCTTGACGCGGATGTTCTCCGACAAACCGGGAAGGCCGGGTCGAAGGCAGCAGATGCCGCGCACGATGAGATCGATGCTGACGCCCGCCTGACTCGCCCGGTAGAGTGCATCGATGATGCCGGCATCGACGAGCGAATTGACTTTCGCCCAAATCTGCGCCGGGCGTCCCGCCTTGGCGTGTCCGATCTCTTCCTCGATATGGCGCAGCAACGCCGGTTTCAATGCAATTGGAGAGAGCGCGATCTTTTCCAGGTCTTCAGGTTGCGCATAACCAGAAATGTAGTTGAAGAGACGCGCCGCGTCGCGGCAGAGAGCGGGATCGCAGGTGAAGAAGGAAAGATCGGTGTAAATCTTCGCGGTAATGGGATGATAGTTGCCGGTGCCATAATGGACGTAGCTCCGCATGTGGCTGCCTTCCCGGCGGACAACCATGGAGACCTTGGCGTGGGTCTTGAGTTCGATGAATCCGAACACGACCTGGACACCCGCCCGCTCGAGATCGCGGGCCCATTGAATATTCGCTTCCTCGTCGAAGCGAGCTTTCAACTCGACGAGCGCCATGACCGACTTGCCTGCTTCCGCGGCCTTGGCGAGTGCCGCGACAATCGGCGAGTTGCGCGAGGTGCGGTAGAGCGTCTGCTTGATCGCGACCACGTCCGGATCGCTCGCGGCTTGCAACACGAACTGCACGACGATGTCGAAGGACTCGTAGGGGTGATGGATGATGATGTCCTTTTGCCGGATGGCGGCGAAGCAGTCTCCGCCATGGTCGCGCACGCGCTCGGGGAAGCGCGCCACATAAGGCTTGAACTTGAGATCGGGCCGCTCTTCGAGGATCAATTGCCGCGTATCGAAGTAGCCGACGAGGCCTTCGCAGACGACGGTCGCATCGGCAGGAACATCAAGCTGATCGGCGATGAACTCGCGGAGAGGCAGCGAGCAGGCGCTGTCCACTTCCATGCGGATCACCAATCCGCGGCGTCTGCGTTTGAGCGCGCTTTCGAACACGCGCACCAAATCTTCGGCTTCCTCCTCGATTTCGATGTCGCTGTCGCGGATGAGCCGGAAGAGGCCGCGGCCCAAGACGTCATATCCGGGGAACAGCTTTGGAAGATAGATCCGCAGCATTTCCTCCAGCGCGATGAAGCGCGCCGATGGCCCGCCCGGTAGGCGAACGTAGCGCTCCAGCTGCGGCGGGATCGGCAGAAGCGCGTTCATGTTGCCGCCATCCTGCCTGCGGCGGAGTTGCAGTGCGATGATGAAGCCGCGATTTGGAATGAAAGGAAACGGATGCGCGGGATCGATGGCGATGGGCGTCACCACCGGCAGAACATGGTCGAGAAAGCGCTGGTCGAGCCAGGCCCGGTCGGCGGGGAGCAGCTTGTCATCCTCGAGGAGTTCGATACCGTTGGCGGCGAGTTCCGCCTTCAGCTTCAGCCAGCGCGCGTCCTGCTCGGCCATCAAATCCTGGGCGAGCCTGCGAATTCTTTCGAGTTGTTCGGAGGGGGTGAGGCCATCCTGGCTTACTTCAACAACCTGTTCGCGTTGCTGCCCGACGAGGCCCGCGACGCGAACCATGAAGAACTCGTCCAGATTGTTTCCGGAGATCGACAGAAAGCGCAGGCGTTCCAGCAAAGGATGGGCGGGATTGCGCGCTTCTTCGAGCACGCGCATGTTGAAGCCAAGCCACGACAGCTCGCGATTGAAGAAGCGGGCGGGGTCTTCCAGCCCGATCGCTGCCAGCGCTTTTTCCGGGGACATCAAGTTCATTTGCAACTCATCTTACGATCATATTGCATTTCGATGAAGACGGCTCAGGAATTCGTCGGATCGTCGAAAAGTGCCGGTTCCGAGTAACCCGCAAGCACTTTCGCCACAAAGGGCCGCGTCACTTCCGCCCGCTCCTCCAGAGCCGCTTGGTCGATCGCCGTCACAATCGTCCTTGCCGCTTCCATCGAGCGCGGCATGCGCGTGAGAATGTAGGAGACGATTGCGTGATCGACCTTGATCTGGCGGTCGGAGAATTGCTTCAACAACGCGCCTTGCAGGAGTTCGTCGTCGGGGCTCACCAGAGAAATGGTGGACGCCGCCTTGAGCCTCGAAGCGAGGTCCGGCAACGACACGTTCCATGCGGCAGCTGGACTTCTCGATGTGAGCAGCACGCGTGTGTTCTTCTCGCGTGCATAGTTCAATAAATGGAACAGCCCGCGTTCATCCAGTTTCTTTCCCGGCAGGTCCTCGACAGCGACCGCCCCTGACGAGATAAGATTGGGAACACGTTCCGCCTCCAATTCATCGGCCAGAATTCTCGCAGCGCCTGATGCCGCACGCCAGACCTCGACGAGATGGCTCTTTCCACTTCCTGGCGGCCCGAGAAGCAGCACGGCGGATGACGGCCACCGCGGCCAACTATCGATCAATGCGACGGCGGCGGCGTTCGATTCTGTCACGAGAAAATCTTCGCGGCTGAGGGCACTGCGGTGAGGCAAGTCGAGCGCGAGCTGACGGCTCCGGCCCGGGCTCATGAACGCCGGCGCCTGCCCTTTTCAGGCTTGATGGACTGTGCCGCTACTTCGCGAGGACCACCGAGGTACAGTTTGCTCCCGAGATAGTGATTCAATGCAAACCGGACCAGCACGCCCGCCGCCGCCGCGAGTGGCACTGCGAGCAACAGGCCTACGAAGCCGAACAGATAGCCGAATGCGAAGAGCGCGAACATCAGCCAAACAGGATGCAGGCCGATACTGCTGCCCACGAGTTTCGGCGAGAGAAAATTGCCCTCGATGAACTGGCCCAATACAAAAACGCCCGCCACCATCAGGATCGACACATAGTCCGGCCAGAACTGAACCAGTCCCACGCCCACGGCAAGGACGGCGCCGATGATGGCGCCTACATATGGTATGAAACTCAGAAGCCCCGCGCCGAAGCCGATGGCGAGGCCGAAATTCAATCCGGTGAGCGACAGGCCGATGGCGTAGAACACGCCGAGCAGGAGGCACACTGTTCCCTGCCCCCGGATGAAACTCGCCATGGCGCTGTTGATGTCGCGCGCGACGGCGCGCACGGTTTCGGCGTGATCGCGCGGCAGCCAGCTATCGACTTTCGCCACCATATGATCCCAGTCGGCCAGAAGATAGAAGGCGACGATGGGCGTTATGATGAGAAGCGAGAGGATGTTCACCAGGGCCATGCCGCCGGACCAGACCGAGGAGAGCAAGGATGCGACCCAGCCCGCGGCGCGGCCCGCAACGTCAGTCACTGACCCCTGCATGTCCGCGCCCGATGATGCGATCATCTGCTTGAGCCAGGCCGGCGCCAGTTCGTTGAAGCGCGCCAGCATCGCTCTCAGTAACTCGGGCAGGTTGGCGGCGAGCTTCACAACCTGATCCCCCAGAATCGGAAGGATCAAGAGCACCACGAGAACCAAACCAAAAACTGCCGCGAGCAGAATGACGAGTGTTGCCACGACGCGCGGCAGGCCCAATCTTTCGAGTGCGTCCGCGACCGGATCGAGAAAATAGGCGAGAACCAGCCCGGCGATGAATGGAAGCAGTATCGCGCTGAACAGCCACAAGAACACGATCAGCGCGGCGAGCGCCGCGGCCCAGAATGCGAATTGGCGTTGCAGCGTCATGGCGATGCGGAGGTCTTTCCGTTGGCCATATGGCGCAGCCACGCGCGCATGTAAAGCGCTCCGGAACTGACCGTCAGAAACGCAACGCCATAAATGCCGGCATTCATCAGCCAGGGTATTTCCATGTCGAGAGCGAGAAGGCCGAGCGCCAGACCGGCGAGCAGAATTTGTCCCGCCGTGTTCACCTTGCTGGTCATGAGCGGCGCCATGCGAAGCGGCTTGTCGAGAAGCCACGAGAGAATGACGGCCCCGACAATCAACACGTCGCGCGTCACCACCATGATGACCAGCCAATCGGGAATGAACAGGAGCATGCCGAGCGCCACGTAAATCGATACGAGCAGCGCCTTGTCGGCGATCGGATCGAGATAGGCGCCGAGTTCGGTCTGGAGGTTGAGCCTGCGCGCCAGATAGCCGTCAACGCCGTCGCTTATTCCGGCGCTGATGAACGCGATAAAGGCGAGCTCGTAGCGGCCGCCGATGATAAGCCACACGGTCAGCGGCACCAGCAGAATGCGCAGGATGGTGATGAAATTCGGAAGGCTCATGCGCGGCTACATTGGCTGAATCACCCAGGTGCCGCCCACCTGGCCAAGGTTGAGGCCGGTGCGTTGCAGCGAAACCTGCATGGATTCCACGGGCCCTGTGAAGATGAGTTGGATGACAGCGCCATTGCCGCCAAGGGTGGAGACATCGACTCCGAGAACGCCGGGCGCCGACAATATGCGGGCGCGGATGGCATTCCACTCGGACGGGCTTGAGAACGGCACGGCCACCGGCAGGGCGCGGGACGTTTGTGCTTCTTTTTCCGCCCTTGCCGCGGCGATCTGCTTGGACCGGATCTGCTTGTACTTCTCGGTCATGACGCCGTGAAAGCGCTCCGCGGCCAAGGCGGCCGAAGCATCGATGGTGCCGTCTTCGGCCTGGTAGGTTTTGTCGAAGACGATGCGGCCCAATTGGGACTCGCCGCTCATTGTGGCGCGCACGCCGCCTTCGGGGGAAGGCTCGGCTGTGGCCACGAGGATGGTCTTCACGTCGTAGCGGCGGCGGAGTGCTTCGATCTTCACGGCATCTTGGTTCAAAACGTCCTGCGCGGTGATGATCTCCGTGTCCTCGAGATCGCCAATAGGTACAATGAGCGGCACGATGGCCTGTTGCGCATTGAGGCCGATCCAGGCCTTTTTCCATGGGTTGTCCTCCCACAGTTGCGCGCCTTCGGGAGATTTCCAAATTGGGAGCACCAGCATTGGCTCGGCCTGATCCTCGATGACCGATACGCCATACTTGCCGAAGAGCCTTCGCATCGCGGCGGGCTGGAACCTGACGGTGAACTTGCCGATGAAGCGGCCGGGCGCGGTGCTTTCTTCTTCAATGGAAAGAGAGCGCAGAAGCCGCACCACATCCTTCTCTTCCATCTTGGCGATTTCGGCCGCGACTTCCGGCGAGGCGAGCCTGTTGGCCAGCATGTTGAGCGCCTTCACCTGTACGCTGACGAGGGCCTTGTTGCGGGCCGATACCGCGTCCTTGTCGGTCTCGTCGACGGCCACGCCCTGAACCGCGAACACATTGGTCTCGACCGGCCCCGCCGCATGCGCCACAGCGCTTGCCGCAAACCAGATCAACACCCACAGGAATCGCCCGAAGCCCAGGCCGTCCATCTCGGAATTCACCTCTGCCGCCCCCGTCCGTGGACCAAACCGAACGCGCTTTATTCGCCGTGCGCTTCGGGCTATTGAGCCCCCGCACATATCCACGGGCATTGAGGCAAACTAGCGGCATGGACGGCACGAAACAAGCAAAACGGAGCGGACTGACTTATGCCGATTCCGGCGTCGATATCGGGGCCGGAAATGCGCTCGTCGACCTGATCAAGCCGCTGGCGCGGTCGACGCGGCGGAAGGGGGCCGATTCGGCGCTTGGCGGCTTCGGCGGGCTGTTCGATCTCAAAGCCTGCGGCTTCAAGGACCCGGTGCTGGTGGCGGCGAACGATGGCGTGGGCACGAAGCTGAAGCTGGCGATCGATACCGGCATTCATCGCGGGGTTGGCATCGATCTCGTGGCCATGTCGGTCAACGATCTGGTTGTGCAAGGGGCCGAGCCGCTGTTCTTTCTCGACTACTATGCGACGGGCAAGCTCGATGTCGCGGCGGCGCGGGAGGTGATCGAAGGCATCGCCGATGGCTGCAAGCAGGCGGGCTGCGCGCTCATCGGCGGCGAGACGGCGGAAATGCCGGGCATGTATCACGGCGCCGACTACGATCTCGCCGGCTTCGCCGTGGGGGCGGCGGAGCGGAAGAAGCTTCTTCCATCGAAAGATGTGGGGCCGGGGGATGTGATCCTCGGGCTCGCTTCGTCGGGGCCGCACTCCAATGGTTATTCGCTGATCAGGAAGATCGTGGCCGACAGTGGATTGCCGCTCGATGGCCCTGCCCCGTTCGCTTCCGGCCGTACGCTTGCGAACGCGCTACTTGAGCCGACGCGGATTTATGCGAAGGGGGTCTTGAAGGCGATCCGGGCAACCTCCGGAGTGAAGGCGCTGGCGCATATCACCGGCGGTGGATTCATCGAGAACATTCCGCGCGTGCTGCCGAAGGCTACTGTCGCGGAGATCGATCTGGAGCGCGTTCCATTTGCGCCGGTTTTCGAGTGGCTCGCATCGGCGGGCGGCGTGGCCGAGCGCGAGATGCTGCGGACGTTCAACTGCGGCATCGGGATGATTGTCGTGGCCAGCGCGAAGAAGGCGAAAGCGGTTACAGACTCGTTCAAGCGCAGTGGAGAGCGCGTCGTCGTGCTCGGAGAAATCCGGCGGCGCAGGGGCAAGGAAGAACAGGTCTCGTTTTCGGGTAGGCTTCAGAGCAAATGATCCGCAAGCGGGCCGGCGTTCTGATTTCCGGGCGCGGATCGAATATGCGTGCGCTTGTCGAGGCGGCGCGCGATCCGCTCTATCCCGCCCAGATCGCTTGTGTCGTTTCGAATAAGGCCGATGCGGCGGGGCTGACGTTCGCGATAGAAAGGGGCATTGAAACGAAGGTGGTCGACCATCGAGTCTATGCTTCGCGCGAGGCGTTCGATGCGGCGCTCAACGCTTATCTTCAAAATCAGAATCTCGATCTCATCTGCTGCGCCGGTTTCATGCGCATCATGACGCCGGTTCTGATCAGGCCTTGGCTCGGAAGAATGCTCAACATCCATCCTTCGCTGCTGCCTGCTTACAGAGGGCTTCACACGCACGAGCGGGCGCTGGCCGATGGCGCGAAATCTCATGGCTGCACGGTTCATTTCGTGACCGATGAATTGGACAGCGGACAGATCGTCGCGCAGGCGGCAGTGCCGGTGCTTCCCGGCGATACGGCGGGGACGCTGGCCGCGCGTGTGCTTGAGCAGGAGCATCCGCTTTATGCGAAGGCTTTGGCGCTGGTGGCTGGCGGTGAAATTCAGATGAGGACGTCGAGCTGAGCGCGGCGATGATCCGCGTTGTCCAATGTCATCCAGCGCTTCAAGAGAACCTTTCGGCGCTCGGGATATTTGTCGCGCAGCACATCGGCCTTGAGCATCCGATCGGTGCGGAAGCTGCGGAAATCCTGGCGGAGTTCGCACCACGAGACGATGAGCCGCTGGGCATCGAAGTAGGCGATGGCGATGGGCCAGATGGTGCGCTCGGTCTCGGCCGCGTTCTCGTCGCGATAACAGATCGCGGCTTTCCTCTGCTCGCGGATGGCGCGGCGGAACTCAGAGACGTCGACACTGTCCGCGAAGGCATAGGACGGCGGAACCAGCAGGCCGGCGTCGAAGAGGAATGGCCGCAGGCGCTCGGGCAGAACCGTTCCGATCTTGGCAACGCTATCCAGTGCGGCGCGCGACAAATCCTTGTCGCCTCGCTTTGCCACCCAGCGCAAGCCCAGCATCACGGCTTCGAGTTCGTCGGCGGTGAACATCAAGGGCGGCAGATCGTAGCCTTCGCCCAGCACATAACCGATGCCGGCTTCGCCGCGGATCGGCACACCATCCGTGATGAGATCGGCGATGTCGCGGTAGAGCGTGCGCAGCGAAACCTCAAGTTCCTCGGCCATCGCCTGCCCGGTCACGGGACGGCGGTGGCGGCGGAGAATCTGGATCACCCGCAACAATCTGTCGGCGCGTCTCATGTCTTTTCACTACTGCAATGCTGCTGACACCATGATGTCAGCAGCGCGTCAGTAGCATTTGCAACTCTCTCCCTCAATCGTCATCCCGACGGAAGCCGGAAGCCATGGCTGAGTTTGGAAGAAAGAAGGGTCTTGAAGTGGATCGGGGCAAGCGGCAGCGTTCGGCCCCCCTCAATTCTCTCCATGGCCGGGCTTCGACCCGGCCACCCAGCGACTGGCACAAGCAGTCTGGGTGGCCGGGTCAAAGCCCGGCCATGGAGAGAGTGGGGATTGGCTGTGGGGATGCGGAGACATCAGGAGCTATCGAGCTTCCGCGCCTCCCATGCCAGCCAATGGCAGTCTCGGAGAACCTCCTCGACTTCGTGCTGGGGCTTTTTGTGGACATAAGGCGGCGGGCCGGGGCGGATCGGGTTGGTGTAGAT
>JBJXGL010000336.1:0-6649 GCA_046160365.1 Aestuariivirga sp.
TCACGCTCTCCCACAGCCCAAAAGGCTTCTGGCGATCTTCGATCCGTCACCCTGTCTGCCCGGCTCCGTAAGCTCGCGGAGCCGGGCATCTCCAGCCCTCGCGGGCAGGAAATCTGTAGCCACTTCATTCGAGACATCACATCCACGGCTCGTACAAGGGCGCGTGGCCACAGTGCCGGCACCGAGCGCGGATTGACTTGCCCTCTCCCCCGCTTCGCGGACCCTCTCCCATTGCTACGCAACGGGAGAGGGCGAATGCCCGCCGCATCACCCCTGATGCCCGAGCGGAAGTACGGCAGAAATAGAGGGAAGGTCGCCCAGCATCACCCTCCACCATCCTCGGACAAGCCCGAGGACGGGGGAGGGCGATGCGGCGCGATCTGGACTCTGGTTTCGACAACCCTGCACGCCTTCGGCGTGGCAGAGGTGACGTCACGGTTTTTCAGAACTCCACATCCAACCTTTCAAGGCCGTGGAAGTGATAGGCGTCGCGGTAACGCGGCGGGGAGGCCAGGGAGAGGCGGGGAAGGCGTTCGAACAAAAGCGGTAGCGCGATCTCCATTTCGAGACGGGCCAATGGCGCGCCGATGCAGAAGTGGATTCCGGCGCCGAAACTCACATGCGGATTGGGGGTGCGTGAGGGATCGAAGCGGTCGGGATCGGGAAACCGGGCCGGATCGCGGTTTGCTGCACCCAGCATCAGGCCCACGACTTCGCCCTTTCGCAGTTTGAGTCCCCCAAACTCGAGGTCTTCGAGAGCGTAGCGAGTGAAGAGATGCAGGGGCGCGTCGAAGCGCAAACCTTCCTCGATATGCCCTGCACCGATGCCTTTGCGGACTTCCATCTCCAGCAGCGCCTTTACCGTATTGCCGATGGCATGGACGGACGCCTCGTGGCCGGCGTTCAGCAAGAGGATCGCCGTGGTGATCAGTTCGTCTTCGGAGAGTTTACCTTCCTCGGTTTCGGCGCGGATCAGTTCGGAGAGGAGGTCGCTGCCCGGCGCGTTCCTCCGTTCACGGATCAAATCCCGCATGTAGGCGCTGAAGGCCACCGTCGCGGCCACGGCTTTATCCTCAATCGTCCGATCGCGGCGGGCTTGATACATCGCGACCATGTCATGCGACCAGCCAAGAAACTGCTGGGCCATTTCCGCGGGCGCGCCAAGCAGATCGCAGATGACGATGACCGGTATCGGCGTGGCATAGGCCTCCAGCAATTCAACCCTTCCAGAGTTCGCGAAGCGGTCGATCAAACCACCAGCCAAAGCGGTGATCATTGGCCGCAGACGTTCCACTTGGCGGGACAAAAAGGCACGATTGACCAGCGACCTCAGACGTGTGTGAACCGGCGGTTCGAGTTCGAGCAACGAATGCTGCTCGAACTCGTGGAACGGCTTCATGCGATCCGGCGTTTCGGGCCAGCCCAATTCCTCCCGGCTTGCCACGTGAAGGATCTGCCGCCCAAATCGCCGGTCTCGCAACAGGGCGTTCACGTCTTCGAATCGGGCAAAGCACCAGTGGCCATATTGCTCCCATTTGAACACCGGCAGTTCGGCGCGGACGCGATGATAGGAAGGATAGGGGTTTTGAAAGAAGGCCGGGTCGCACGGATCGAGCGAAACGGATCGGGC
The DNA here is from genome assembly GCA_046160365.1 of Aestuariivirga sp. Taxonomy (GTDB): domain Bacteria; phylum Pseudomonadota; class Alphaproteobacteria; order Rhizobiales; family Aestuariivirgaceae; genus Aestuariivirga. The sequence continues at coordinate 1,631 of JBJXGL010000336.1, forward strand.
TGGCGCATTGATTTTCATGCGTAATTCTAGGCCGTAAGGGCCTCGCCGGCAAACAGCCCTGCTCTCCGAAGCATTCACTTTACTTAAACGTCAATTTGGCTATGAGGCCGCATGCAGTCCGCCCCAAAAGGCCAGGCCGAGTTCATCGTCCTCGTGGCGATGCTGACCGCCATGGTGGCCATGTCCATCGATACCATGCTGCCGGCCATCGGGGAGATGGCGAGGGAGCTCGGCGCGGCAAATCCGAACGATCAGCAACACATTCTGACGTCATTCTTCGTTGGCCTCACGGTTGGAACCCTGATTTACGGCCCAATTTCCGACAGCACCGGCCGCAAGCCCGCGATCCTCGTGGGTCTTGCCATTTATGCGATCGGATCGCTGCTCTGTTATGTAGCGGAAGATTTCTTCACGATCCTCGCGGGCCGCGCGCTGCAAGGCTTCGGCGCGGCCGCTCCGCGCGTCGTATCCATGGCGATGGTGCGCGACGGGCAGGCGGGCAATGCCATGGCGCGGGTCATGTCTTTCGTCATGTCGGTGTTCATGCTGGTTCCGATCCTGGCGCCAGCCATCGGCCAACTTGCGTTGTGGGCCGGAAGCTGGCGTTACATCTTCGCGGGATTCCTCGTGATGGGCTTCATCGCCGCGGCGTGGCTTGCCTTTCGCCAGCCCGAAACGCTGCCGCGCAACAGAAGAGCGCATTTCAATTTGCCCGGCCTCTTTGCAGCAGCCAAGGAAACCCTGACCACGCCGGTCACGCTTGGCTACACGCTTGCGGTAGGCAGCATCTTCGGTGCGTTCGTGTGTTATCTCTCGAGTTCCGCGCAGGTGTTTCAAGTGCAGTACAATCAGGGCGATGCGTTCGCGTTGTGGTTCGGAGGCCTCGCCGTCGCCATCGCCGCGGCGATGATCGTCAATGGCAAACTGGTCATGAAACTCGGCATGCGGCTGCTCTCGAAATGGGCGCTGCGCGGATTCATCGTCACATCGGCGCTGTTTCTTCTGCTTTCGCTCGCAACCGGCGGACATCCGCCCCTGTGGGCGCTGGGCCTCTACTTCTTCGTCAACTTCTTTTGCAGCGGGATGATCTTCGGCAACTACAACGCCATGGCCCTCGAGCCCATGGGTCATATCGGCGGCATGGCGGCCGCTGTCACCGGATTCATTTCGTCGCTCATTGCGGTCGCAACGGGCGGGATCATCGGCCAGTTCTACACCGGGAGCGTCACGCCCATCGCTTTGGGCTTCACGATCCTCGGCTGCTGCGCCTGGATTTTCTCCGAATGGGCGGAGCGCAACCGGTGAGTTTTCACGGCCTTGCCCGCATCGCTCGCAATCTGATACTCAAGCCCCGTGTCCAGCCGCTACTCCGCCCTTGCGCTCGCGCGCCATGCGCTCAATCCCGATTTGCCGTGGCCGCGCGCCTGGCGCGCCGCGGAACCCAAACCTTCTTATGATGTGGTGATCGTGGGCGGCGGCGGCCATGGGCTTGCCACCGCGTATTACCTTGCCAAGAACCACGGCATCCGCAATGTCGCGGTGCTGGAGCGGAGCTACATCGGGTCGGGAAATGTAGGACGCAACACCACGATCATCCGCTCCAACTACATGATCGATGGCAACACGCAGTTCTTCGAGTTTTCGCTCAAGCTTTGGGAAAGCCTGTCGCACGAACTCAACTTCAATTGCATGGTCTCGCATCGCGGCCAGATCGTGCTGGCGGTGAGCCCGGGGCAGCTCGACACCTTCGCGCGGCGCGGCAACATCATGCGACTCAACGGGATTGATGCGGAACTGCTCGACCGCGGCGAAGTGATGAAACTTCTGCCCTATCTCGACTATTCGAAAGAGGCGCGCTGGCCGATCTTCGGCGGAATCCTGCAGCAGCGCGCGGGCACGGCGCGGCACGACGCGGTTGCCTGGGGTTACGCGCGCGGCGGGGACACGCTTGGCGTCGACATTATCGAGAACTGCGAGGTCAGTGGATTTGCGATTGAGAATGGCCGCGTGATTGGCGTGGAAACTTCGCGTGGACGCATCAATGCCGGGAAAGTGGCGATCGCGGTGGCCGGGCATTCCTCGCATGTCGCCGCAATGGCCGGACTGCGCATTCCCGTCGAGAGCCATGTTTTGCAAGCTTTCGTGACGGAGCCGATCAAGCCCATCGTGCATCATGTGGTCTCCTGGGGTGCTGAACTTTTCTATCTGTCGCAATCCGACAAGGGTGGGCTTGTGTTTGGCGGGCACATCGATGGGTTCAATACTTATACGCAACGCGGGCAGCTGCCGAAGATGAAAAGCGTTGCCGAATGCGCGGTGTCGCTGATGCCGTTTATCTCGCGGCTTCGGCTCCTGCGGCATTGGGGCGGCATTCAGGACATGACGCCGGATGGCAGCCCGTTCATCTGCCGCACGCCGGTGCAGAGTCTCTACCTCAATGGTGGCTGGTGCTATCAAGGGTTCAAGGCAACGCCTGCCTCCGGCTGGACCTTCGCCCATACTATTGCCAACGATAACGAACACGAATTGAACCGGTGCTTCTCGCTCGATCGCTTCCAAAAGGGGGCTGAGATGGACGAGCACGGCCTTGGCAACTGGACCTACAAGCAATGAGACTGCCCTGCCCCCATTGCGGCGAACGCGACGTGTTGGAATTCCGCTACGGCGGCGATGCATCGAAGCCACGCCCTGCGCACGGAACCGGCGATCTCGAGGCGTGGCACGACTACTGTTTCGTTTTCGACAATCCGAAAGGTCCGCATACGGAATATTGGCAGCATGTTCTGGGCTGCCGCCGCTGGTTCACGCTTCGGCGCGACACAGCGGCGAACGAGGTGCTGCCATGACCGCGTTCCGGCGGCTCGGGAGTGGCGGACGCATCGACCGGGCGAAACGGCTGAACTTCCGTTTCAATGGCAAGCGGCTTGCCGGTTTCGAAGGCGATACATTGGCGTCAGCACTTCTCGCGAACAACCGCATCATCATCGGGCGGAGTTTCAAATATCACCGCCCGCGCGGAATCGTTGCGGCGTCGGTTGATGAGCCAAATGGATTGTTCACGCTCGGGAATGGCAACCGGTTGGAGCCCAATATCCCGGCGACATTGACTGACCTCGTCGAAGGTCTCGAAGCGCGTTCGCAGAATGCCTGGCCGTCGCCGGAGTTCGACTTGATGGCGGTGAATTCCATCGCCGCGCCGCTGTTTCAGTCCGGATTCTACTACAAGACCTTCATGGGGCCGTCGAAGCGCTCATGGATGTTCTACGAGCCGTTCATCCGCCGCGCGGCTGGCATGGGGGCGGCGTCTCCGGAGCCCGATCCGGCGCGCTACGACACGCGGTATATGTTCTGCGATGTGCTGATCGTGGGGAGCGGGCCTGCAGGACTTTCAGCGGCGCTTGCGGCGGCGCGAAGTGGCGCGCGCGTGGTGGTGGCGGAGTTGGATACCGAGTTGGGAGGAAGCGCGCTCTCGGAGAAAGAAGGGACTCTGGAAGAGTGGCGGCGGAACGCGGTTCGAGAACTGAGCGACTCGGCCTCGATTTTCACGCGCACCGCTGTTCAAGGAATCTACGACGGCAATCTGGCGCTCCTGCAGGAGCGGCGCGGGCATTTGAAGCCCAATCCGGCGCGGGGAGAAGCACAGGAAGTCCTCACATTGCTCCGTGCAAAGACGATTGTATTCGCCACCGGCGCGCATGAGCGGCCGCTGGTGTTCCCCGACAATGACCGGCCCGGCGTCATGCTGGCATCGGCGGTGCGTTGCTATCTCAATCGCTTTGGCGTAGCGCCCAACAAGCGCGCCGCTGTCGTCACCAACAACGATACGGCTTATTCAACCGCCTTCGATCTTGCCGGCGAAGGCGTGGCGGTGACTCTCGCGGATCACCGCTCCGACATTCCTCCCGAGCTTCTTTCCAGAGCGGCCTCTCTCGGCATTGCGGTGTTTCCGCGCACCGGTCTCGCGGGCATCGTTGGCAACAAGCAAGTCTCGGCCGCGCGGCTTGGCGGCGCGCATAGCGCCACTGTCGAATGCGATGTGGTGGCCATGTCCGGCGGCTGGTCGCCCGCGGTGCATCTTACATCGCATGGCGGAGCCAGGCCGGCTTACGATCCGCGCATCTTGGGCTTCGTGCCGGGGGCCTTGCCGGCTTCGCAATTCATTGCAGGGGCATTGAAGGGTGAATTCGGACTGAAAGCTGCGATCTCGCAAGGCGCCGAGGTTGGCCGTGCCGCGGCGGCTCATGCGGGCTTCGCCAGGAAGAAGCGTGAGGTCGCGCCGCCCGATGTTGGCGAGGATGCGCCCTATCGCATCGAAGCAAGCTGGGGATCGGTCGCCGCTGGCAAGGGCAAGGTATTTGTCGATTTCCAGTCGGACGTGACCGAGGCGGATATCAGGATCGCGCATCAGGAAGGTTATCAATCGGTCGAGCATCTGAAGCGCTACACGACGCTCGGCATGGGCACCGATCAGGGCAAGACGTCCAACATCAACGCGCTGGCGATCATGGCGGGCTTGCGTGGGCTTCCGATCGAACAGGCAGGCACGACGACGTTCCGCCCACCCTACATGCCGCTCACCATGGGTGCGCTTGCGGGACGGAGCATCGGCGCGCATTTCCGCCCGGTGCGGCGCACGCCGCTGCACAACTGGCATGTGGCAAATGGCGGAACATTTATCGAAGCCGGGCCGTGGCAGCGCGCCTGGTATTATGCGTGGGCCGGCAATTCTCCCGAGACGGCTTACGTGAAGGAGATGGAGCTTGTGCGTCAGGGCGTTGGCCTCGCCGATATCTCGACGCTCGGCAAGATCGACATACAAGGTCCGGATGCAGCGGAGTTTCTCGACCGGATTTACGTCAACGGCTTCGCCAAACTGCCTGTCGCCAAGGCCCGCTATGGCGTGATGCTGAACGATGACGGCATCGTGCTGGACGACGGCACCACCACGCGGCTCTCCGACACGCGCTTCTACATGACGACGACCACCGCGCAGGCGGGCGAAGTGATGTCCTGGCTGGA
>JBJXGL010000337.1:0-13099 GCA_046160365.1 Aestuariivirga sp.
CGACCGCGACATGGTGGATCAGATCCTCGATTCGATGGATCTCGAGCGCGAGCGCGGCATCACCATCAAGGCCAATACCGTGCGCCTCGACTACAAGGCGCGGAACGGCGAGCACTATGTGCTGAACTTGATCGATACGCCGGGGCATGTGGACTTCGCCTACGAAGTCTCGCGTTCGCTCGCGGCTTGCGAAGGCTCGCTGCTCGTCGTCGATGCGAGCCAGGGTGTGGAAGCGCAGACGCTCGCCAACGTCTATCAGGCGATCAACAACAATCATGAAATCGTTCCGGTCCTCAACAAGGTCGATCTTCCTGCGGCCGAGCCCGAACGCATCCGCCAGCAGATCGAGGATGTGATCGGCATCGACGCCTCGGATGCGATCCCGATATCGGCCAAGACGGGGCTCGGAGTGCCCGAGGTTCTGGAAGCGATCGTGCATCGCCTGCCGCCTCCCAAGGGCAGCCGCAATGCGCCGCTGAAGGCGCTGCTCGTCGACAGCTGGTACGATGCATATCTCGGTGTCGTGGTTCTGGTGCGGATCGTCGATGGCGTCATGCGCAAGGGCCAGAAGGTGAAGCTCGTGTCCACCAACGCGGTCTATCAACTCGACCGTGTCGGCGTGTCGCGTCCCAAGAAGGTGATGATCGACGAGCTTGGCCCCGGCGAAATCGGCTTCTTTACCGCGTCGATCAAGGACGTTGCCGATACGCGCGTCGGCGATACCATCGTCGAGGACAAGGCCGCCGCCGTGACTCCACTCCCGGGGTTCCGCCCGGCGCAGTCCGTGGTGTTCGCCGGATTCTTTCCCGTTGATGCCGCCAAGTTCGAGGATCTGCGCGACGCCATGGGCAAGCTCCGCCTAAACGATGCGAGCTTCTCCTACGACATGGAGACATCTGCTGCACTTGGCTTCGGCTTCCGCTGCGGTTTCCTGGGGCTTCTCCATCTCGAAATCATCCGTGAACGGATCGAACGCGAATTCAACGTCGACATCATCACTACCGCGCCATCCGTCATCTACAAGATCAACTTGCGCGACGGGAACCAGCTTGAACTGCACAATCCTGTGGATTTGCCCGATCCGACGCTGATCCTCTCCATCGAGGAACCCTGGATCGAAGCCACCATTCTGGTGCCTGACGATTATCTGGGCTCGATCCTGAAGCTCTGTGAAGACCGGCGCGGACGGCAGAAGCAGCTCACCTATGCCGGCTCTCGCGCAATGCTGGTCTACGAATTGCCGCTCAATGAAGTGGTGTTCGATTTCTACGACCGGCTGAAGTCTGTGAGCCGCGGTTATGCCTCTTTCGACTACAAGATGATCGGCTACGAAGAGGGCGATCTGGTGCGGCTTGCCATTCTGGTCAACACCGAGCCAGTCGATGCGCTCGCCATGATCGTGCACCGCGCGCGCGCCGAGCAGCGTGGCCGTGTGATGTGCGAGAAACTCAAGGACCTGATCCCGCGCCACATGTTCCAGATTCCGATCCAGGCGGCGATCGGCGGCAAGATCGTGGCGCGTGAGACATTGTCAGCACTGCGCAAGGATGTAACCGCCAAGTGCTACGGCGGCGACATCAGCCGCAAGCGTAAGCTTCTCGACAAGCAGAAGGAAGGCAAGAAGAAGATGCGCCAGTTCGGCAAAGTCGAAATCCCGCAGGAAGCCTTCATCGCCGCGCTGAAGATGGATGAGAATTAAGGGGCATTCTTCGTTTGACCTGCCCATTTTTCGAACTCGGCAACGACGCTGTTGTGTTGGTTCAGGCAATGACTTTGCAAGCCGGCCTCAACCCTCATGCCGCTCGCCCGGTTCTTGGTGAAACCGCCAGTCCAAGGAATACCAGCACTGCCTGATTGAGGCGGAGGATATCCTCGTCATCGAGCCTGCCGACACGAGTGCCGATTTTCGACTTGGAGACGGTGGTGATCTTGTCCACCATCATGCGGCATTCGGCGCGCAAGCCATTGCGCTCGTTCGGCTCAACCCGCAGCCGGAACAGCGGAGCGTCGGTCTTATCCGTGGTGAAGGCGCAGATGGTGATGGAGTCGGTCCCGTCAAAGCTATCGTCCTGAACGATGACGACGGGGCGCGGTTTGCCCGCATAATCTTTGCCGCCGGATACGGTCCAGATGTCACCCCGCCTCATTCATCGCCGCCCACTTCGAAATCGACAGCGGACACCGCGTCGATGAACGCCTGATCTTCGGAAGCTAGGGCACTGGCGGCCACGGCCTTCGATTGGCGGTGCGCCTCTAACCGGAAGGCGGGGGCGCGGACGTCGGGAACCCATATCTGGATTGGGCGCAGGCCCTGGCGGCGCAATCGCTCGCGATGCTCGCGCACCTTCACGCGCGACGGCTTGGGTCTTGATGCAGAGGGCATAATTGGGTCTCCAACAGGCGGTTACATGTAACTTATCACGGGAACGGTCCTTTGACCAGTACTTTCCAGCCACGCCCGACCAAGGGGAGCGCGAAACGCTATCGGAGCTGAAGATGGATGAGAACTAGAGCAGTCGCTGAGATTTGGCGAAATCATCCCGCCCCTCGTCCTGAGGTGCCCGCGAAGCGGGCCTCGAAGGACCTCGTGCCGCCACATAGACCTACCCCTCTTCGAGAACCCTTCGAGGCCCGCTACGCGGGCACCTCAGGGTGAGGATGTGGTGATTACATAAAACCTAACATGTTCTGAGAATCACGCCGCCGAAGCGGCGCGGGGTTCGGTCAGGATCGCGTAAAGCCCTTCCGGCGTGTCGGTGCCACGGAGTTTCGAGATGGTGTCGCCTTCGCGGAGCACGCGGGAAATCCGCGCCAGCGCTTTCAGGTGATCGGCGCCCGCGTCTTCCGGCGCCAGCATCATGAAGACGAGATCAACCGGCTGCCCATCGGCGCTGTCGAATTCAAGCGGCGAGGCGAGTCTTGCGAAGAGACAATGCACCTTCTTGAGGCCGCCCATTTTTCCATGCGGAATGGCGATGCCCTGGCCGATGCCGGTCGAGCCCAGCTTCTCCCGCCTCAGCATCGTTTCAAAGATCGAGCGCGCATCGATGCCGGTCTGACGGCTCATCAGGTTCGACAGTTCGTTGAGCAACTGCTTCTTGCCGGGCGCCTTGACGTTGGCAAGCACGGCGCGTGAGTCGATCAGGTCTGAAATATTCATGATAAGCGAATTCCCGCTCTCGTCCTTGGTCAGCCGGCCTTGCCGGGATATGGGTCGATCCAGCCAATGTTGCCATCGTGGCGGCGGTAGACCACGTTAAAATGTCCGTCCCGGCTGTTGCGGAAGAAGACGACCGGCACGCGCGAGATATCGAGCGCCATCACCGCCTCGCCCACCGAAAGCTCGGGAACGCTGGTGCCGGATTCGGCCACGATCACCGGATTGAGATCTGCTGGCTCTTCTTCGAGATCGCCTTCGGCCTGAATGACGTAGCTCGCCGCTTCAAGAGCGGCGACCGGCTCGCGGCGGTTCTTGTGATGGTTCTTGAGCCGCTGCTTGTAGCGTTTCAGCTGCTTCTCGAGATGTTGGGCGGCGCCTTCGAAGCTTGCGATCGCATCCGCGGCTTCGTCTTCGGCCTGAAGCTGAAGTCCCGTCGCCAGATGCAGGCTGCATTCGCAGTGAAACTTCGAGCGCTGCTTCGCCACCGTGACATGGCCGCGGACCGCGCCTTCGAAATATTTGTCCCGAAGCTGACGGAGGCGTTCGTCGATGCGGCCGCGCAACGCGTCGCCCACATCGATGTTCTTGCCCGTGACCTTGATCTGCATGTCGTCGCGCATTCCTCTGTTGCGCCACACTACGAGAAATGGGCGCGATCTTGTCTGGCGTCAACCTGTCGAGTTGAATTCGAACCGTCTTCCGGCACTTTTATGGCGGCGAACCTGCGATTCCATGCAAGCCCCCTTCCGCAGCGCGCAATCCTCTAGTCGCGGCTTGAGGGCGCGTCAATTCCCTTGATGAAGATTTGCCAGCTTTTCCCGGCGGCGCAGCACAGAGGAGGAAATCCCAAGCGATTCCCGGTATTTGGCGACGGTCCGGCGGGCAAGCTCAATGCCCGCCTCGCGCAGCATGGCGACGATGGCGTCGTCGGAAAGAATCTTGGCGGGCTCTTCGCCAGCGATCAGTTCGCGAATGCGGTGGCGCACCGATTCCGCCGAATGTGCCTCCCCACCCGATTCTGTCGAAGCGATGGCGGTGGTGAAGAAATATTTCATCTCAAATATGCCGCGCGGCGTGGCCATGAACTTGTTCGAGGTCACGCGGCTCACCGTCGACTCGTGCATTTCAATGGCGTCCGCCACCGTCTTCAGATTAATCGGCCTGAGATGCTGGATGCCCAGCACCAGGAACGCGTCCTGCTGACGCACGATTTCGCGCGCCACCTTGAGGATTGTTTTGGCGCGCTGGTCGAGGCTGCGGATCAGCCAGTTGGCGTTGGCGTGGCACTCTGAAATGTAGGTCTTGTCTTCCTCGCGCGAGACGGCATTGGAAACGTTGGCGGCATACTGGTTGTTGATCAGCACGCGAGGCAGCGTGTCGTTGTTGAGTTCGACGTTCCAGCTGCCATCGGGTGCTGCGCGCACATAGACGTCGGGCACCACCGGCTGCACGGGCTCGGTGCCGAAGGCATGGCCGGGTTTCGGATTGAGCGCCTTCAACTCGGCGATCATCTCCATGATGTCGTCGTGGTCGACGCGGCAGAGTGTCTTGAGCGCCGCGTAATCCCGCCTCGCAACCCGATCGAGATTGTCGATCAGCGCCTTCATGGCGGGATCGTAGCGGTCGCGCTCCTTGAGCTGGATCGCGAGGCACTCCTTGAGATCGCGCGCGAACACGCCCGGTGGGTCGAAACCCTGCAGCACGCCCAGGATTTTTTCGACGTGCGGCAAGTTCGTTCCGAGTGTCTCGGCAATCGACTCGATGGAGGCAGTCAGGTATCCGGATTCGTTAACCATGCCGACCAAATGTTGCCCAATGAGCCGGTCCACCGGATCGCCGATGGCGAGGTTGAGCTGCTCGGTCAGGTGTTCCGAAAGCGTTGCTTCGCGCGTCAGCGACGCGCCGAATTCCATGCCGTCGGCGTCGAGCGGCACGCCACCGGAGGAGCGCATTGAGCTCCAGCCTGAATCGGCCTGGCCAGCCGCCACGCGGTTTGCCGCATCGGCGCGGGCTTCATTCGCATAGACATTGTCGAGATCGGTGCCGAGCGCATTCAGCTTCTCTTCTTGGGAAGCCGTGCTTCCAAGCGCGCTCACCACATCGGTTTCGCTGGCCGCGGCTTCCTCGCGCTGGTTCTGCTCGGCGGTTTCGGCGCGCTCGTCGCGCTCCAGAAGCGGATTGCGCTCAAGCTCGGCGTCGACGAAAACCTGAAGTTCGATGTTCGACATCTGCAGCAGCTTGATCGCTTGCTGCAATTGCGGCGTCATCACCAGGGACTGGCCCTGGCGGAGTTCGAGACGCTGCATCAGGGCCATGGTTTCAGGCCCCGCTACAGATGGAAGGTGTCGCCGAGATAGTGACGGCGGACCTCCGGGTTGGAGACGATTTCATCGGGCGTTCCTTCGGTCAGGACCCGGCCCTCATGGATGATGAGCGCGCGGTCGATGAGTTCGAGTGTTTCCCGGACGTTGTGATCCGTAACAAGCACCCCGATTCCCCGAGCGGTGAGCTGTCGCACCAGTTTGCGAATATCACCGATCGCAATCGGGTCGATGCCGGCGAAGGGCTCGTCGAGGAGCATGAACTGGGGGGAAGTGGCAAGGGCGCGGGCGATTTCCACGCGGCGACGCTCGCCGCCAGATAGCGCCACAGCCGGCGAACGCCGGAGATGTCCGATTGAGAACTCATCCAACAACTCACGCAACACACTGTCGCGCTTGGTCCGGTCGGGCTCGGAGAGCTCGAGGACGGCGCGAATATTCTCTTCAACCGTGAGTCCGCGGAAGATCGAACTTTCCTGAGGCAGATAGCCGATGCCGAGCCTGGCTCGCTGATACATCGGCAGATGGGTGATATCCGCCCCGTCGAGTTCGATGGTCCCTTGGTCGGCGGCAATCAGCCCGGTGATCATGTAGAACACCGTCGTCTTGCCGGCGCCATTGGGTCCAAGTAGCCCCACGGCCTCGCCGCGCCTAACGTCGAGAGACACTCCCTGCACCACGGGCCTGCGCTTGTAGCTCTTGGTGAGCCCATGCGCCGACAGCCCCTGGGTCAGTGAACCGGCAAACCTGCCTGGGCGTTCCGCACCAACTGGGTGCATTCCCCCCTGCCTTTGCCTGTTCGGCACACCGCCTCTCCTTGAGGAGCGCGGCATGACCTTCACCTCACCGTTCTGCGCCACCGGATTACCACTCAATTGTTTTAAGATTGCATGAAAGGGGCTCAGTTGGGCAGGAAACTGCCCTTGACGCGGCCGCCCGTCATTTCGCTCTTGTTGGTGTTGAGGTCGACTTTCAAGAGCGGGCCGGAAATCCGGGTCTTGCCCTGCACAACCTTGACGTTGCCGCCGACATTCAGCTTGTTGGCTTTGACATCGAACTTGGCCCATTCCCCGGTGATCGTCTGGTTCGAGGTAACAATCGAAACGTTGCCCTTGGCGTCGAGATGGGTGACATCCGTTTTGTTCGTGCCATCCGCTTGTTTTACCTCGGAATATTCGACGACCAAGGTCTCGCACTTCAGCCGCACGTCGGAGCGCTTGGCGTCCACATTGCCGCGAAAGACGGCGCGCGTGTCCTTGTCGATGATCTCCATCTCATTGGCTTCGATATCGACCGCTTTTGGGCCCTTGGTATCGATTGCCGGAGCTGTGGTCGATTGCGCCAAAGCCGGTCCGCATCCAGCAATAAAACCAGCTAAAATCAATGGCATAAAGAGTCTGCGGTTCATGGTGTGCCGTCTCCTTGTAAATCAACTCCTCCAAAGTGCGCTTTCACGCCCTTGCTGAACAGGATGTTGTTTCCATCATTGGTTACAGCAAGTCCATTGGCAGAGATACTGCCGTCCGCGAAGGTGACCGTCACCGGCACGTCCGAGGTCAGCGACTTCTGCTCCAGCACCACATGGGCCTTCTCCATGGTGGCGACGAAGCGGCCGACCTCCTCGACCCGGACCTTGCCTTCAAGATCGAGTAGCCGCGCCTTTGAGTCATATTGGGCGGTTAGAGCGGTCACCTTAAGCTGACGATCGCCATCGCGCTGAAAGTCGCCAGCCACGTCCTTCAAATGAAACTTGCTCTCGTCAGTGGCATCCTGAACCGTGGAGGCAGCGCGCACGGCATAGGGGAGTTTCTGATCGTCGACGCCTGTCATCTGCGAGCCGCCCGCAGTCACCTGATCGGGATTGCTCACATCCGGCAGCGGGATTTCGACCTTGGACAACGCGGCGTTGAAAGCGCCGGACTGATAGAGGAACAACCCCGCGCCGCCCGCCACAAACAAGGCGGCGAGCCAACTCAGCTGGCCTGCGTGGTCACTGAGAAATGCCGCTTTCGGCCGGCGCGCGCTGTTAGTGGGCGAAGACATCTTCCTCGGTCCAGCCTTCGAGATCGAGTGCAGCGCGAACCGGCACGAAATCGAAACACGCCCTGGCAAGCGCCACGCGGCCCTCGCGCTGCAGCATGGCATCGAGTCGCGTTTTCAACTCATGCAGATAGATCACGTCCTGCGCCGCATACTGCTTCTGCGCATCGCTCAGAACATAACTGCCCCAGTCGGAGCTTTGTTGCTGCTTGTTGAGCTCGATGCCAAGCAACTCCTTCACGAGATCCTTGAGACCGTGACGGTCGGTGTAAGTGCGGGTGAGTTTGGACGCGATCTTGGTGCAATAGATGGGGCCGGTCTCGACGCCGAGATAATGCTTCAGCACCGCCACATCGAAGCGCGCGAAGTGGAAAATTTTCTGGATTGTGGGATTGATCAGCAGCGCCTTGAGTCGCGGCGCTTCGTAAGTGTCGCGGTCGATCTGCACGATATGCGCATTGCCGTCGCCGGAAGAAAGCTGCACCACGCACAGCTTGTCGCGCCGCGGCAACAACCCCAGCGTTTCCGTGTCGATCGCCACCGATGGCCCGAAATCGAGATCGGCGGGAAGGTCGCCCTTATGGAGCTTAATGGCCATGCGCGCCCGCCATTATTTGAAGTGTGGTGCCCAGAAGAGGACTCGAACCTCCACGGTGTTACCCGCTAGTACCTGAAACTAGTGCGTCTACCAATTCCGCCATCTGGGCCAAGTGCGCGTGTCTTTAGTCGCCTCGCCCAAAGATTGTCAACCGCGGCAGGCTTTGCAAGGGCTGGCGGCATTGGCTAGAAGCGGCACACTAGAGAAGGAATCGCGCGCTTGACCCGTCAGCCATCCGAAACACTCGTGACCGTCATTGGCGCATCGGGCTTCATTGGCCGTCATATCGTGCGGGCGCTCGCCAAGCGTGGCTATCGAATCCGCGCCGCTTGCCGGAGGCCGGATCTCGCGGGCCATCTGCAGCCGCTTGGCGTTCCGGGGCAGATCATGCCGGTGCAGGCCAATGTGCGCTATCCCGCCTCGCTCGATGCGGTATACGCGGGCGCGGATGTGGTGATCAACGCCACCGGAACGGATGTGTCCTCGGGTGCGCAGTCCTTCGATGCCGTGCTGGTTTTCGGCGCAGAGGCCGTGGCTAAAGCCGCGCGCACCGCCCGGTCGCGTTTACTGATCACGGTGTCGGGAATTGGCGCGGACCGGCAAGGTACAAGCGACGCCGCGCGTGCCAAGGGCGAAGGCGAAGCGAGGGCGGCCCAGGAGTTTCCCGGCGCTATTGCGGTGAGACCGTCGGTGGTGTTCGGTCCAGAGGATCGCTTTTTCAACAAGCTCGCCGGCATGGCACGCTTCTCGCCCGTGATCCCCGTGTTTGGGGGTGGAGAAACCCGCATCCAGCCGGTCTTCGTCGGCGATATCGCCGAAGCCGTGGCAAGGCTTGTGGACAAGGGTGTTGCCGATGGCCGCATCTATGAACTCGGTGGCCCCGAGGTGCTCACACTCCGCCAGCTCACACAATTCACACTCGACACCACCGCAAGAAAGCGGATGGTGATACCGATCCCATTCAGCGTCGCGCGCATCATCGGCATGATCGCAGGGCTGTTGCCAAAGCCGCCTATCACCGCCGACCAGGTCGAGCTTCTGAAGTCCGATAACGTGGTGAGCGAGGAAGCCAATCGCGAAGGCCGCACGCTCAAGGGCTTGGGCATCGCGGCGAGCGGCATCGAAGGGATTGTGCCGAGCTATCTCTATCGCTTCCGCAAGGCCGGTCAGTTCACCGCACCTAAGGGCATGCCGGAGTAGATCAGCGCCAAGAGCGCCACGCCGAGCACCACGCGATAAATCGCGAACGGCAGGAAGCTCATATACTTCACCAGCTTCATCAGGATGGTGATGGTTCCGAGCGCCACGAAGAATGTCAGCACCGCCGTGATGATGGCTTCAAGCGTGATGCCGTGACCGTTCGCCGCGGCTTCCCCGAGCTTCAGAATTCCAGCACCCGCAATTGCTGGGAGGCCGAGAAGAAAAGAGAAGCGCGCCGCCTCCGGCCGTTCGAATCCAAGCGCGCGCGCCGCCGACATGGTGATGCCGGAGCGGCTGGTGCCCGGAATGATGGCGATGGCCTGTGCCACGCCGATGATCAGCGCACTCGTAACGTTCATGTCCGACATGCGCTTTGAAAATGCGCCGAAATAATCCGTTGCATAGAGCAGGATGCCGAAGATGATGGCGTTCCACGCCACGATCTGTGGCATGGAACGGACCGCATCCATGAACCCGATCTTGTCAAGGAACACGCCGAAGGCAACGGCGGGAATGGTGGCCGCGACAATCAGCAGGGCAAGTCTTCCCCACAGAGTCATGCGGCCTCGAACCAGATCGAACGTTCCTGCGATCAGGTTTTTTACATCGCGCCAGAAATAGACCACGACCGCCATGAAGGAACCCATATGCACCATCACGTCAGTCATCAAACCCTGGTCGGGCCACCCGGTGAGCGATGGCACCAGCAGCAAGTGGCCGGATGAAGAGATGGGGAGGAACTCGGTGATGCCTTGGATGACTGCGAGGACAATGATCTGCTCAATCGGCATGAAGTGGTCCGGTTCCGTGCAAAGGGCGAATCGCTTGCAGAGGTTGCATCGGGGTCTTATATCCGCGCCGCCTCGTGGGCAACGCATTCACGCGCCACGATTTGGCCATTCCTAGGGCTTTCTTGCGTAATTCATCATGCCACTTCTCCTTCATTATCCGCTCGATCCCTTCAGCCGCCGCATGCGATTGGCGCTCGCCGAATATGGCATCGCCTTCGAACTTGGCGAGGAACGGCCATGGGCGCCAACGGCGGCGCTCATCGCCTGCAATCCCGCTGCGACAGTTCCGGTTTATGTGGAAGACGGCGGCGCGGCGGTGAGCGGCATCGAGGCGATGACGGAATATCTCGAGGAAACGCGAAGCGAGCGCCTCAAGCTCATCCCAGGTTCCGCCGCCCAGCGCGCCGAAGTGCGGCGGCTTGCCGGCTGGTTCGACACCAAGTTCTACGCCGAGGTTTCGGAACCGGTGATTACCGAGAAGATCATCCGCCGCTTCATGCCGCGCGAAACGGGCGGCGGCGCACCCGATATGACGCGCGTGCGTTATGGCATTTCGCGGCTCCGCGATCATCTCGACTACATCGGCACGCTGGCCGATCACCGCTCGTGGCTTGCCGGCGAGGACTTGTCGATCGCCGACCTCGCGGCGGCGGCGCACTTCTCGGTCATCGACTATCTCGGAGATATTCCGTGGACGGAGTATCCCGTCGTGAAGGCGTGGTATCAGCGCATCAAGTCGCGGCCATCCTTCAGGCCGCTGCTCGCCGATCACGTGCGCGGCATGTCGCCGCCGTCGCATTACACCGATCTCGATTTCTGAGACGTGGCCTGCTCTACCCTCCAGTTGCGGGAAAGGGCATTGAAAGAAGGCTTTGCGGCGATGGCGATTGCGCCCGCGCATTCAATCGCTGTTGCAGGCGATAGATTGCGCGAATTTGTGTCGCTCGGCCATCACGGCGAAATGCAGTGGATGGAAGAGACCCTCGATCGCCGCTCCGATCCCCGCAATATGTGGCCCGAGGCGCGCTCGGCCATCATGTTCGCTGCCCCTTATGGACAGGACATCGATCCGCTGGCGCGGTTGAATCAGAAGTGCGACGGCGTGATTTCGGTTTACGCCTTGAACCGCGACTATCACGACGTGATCAAGGGCAGACTGAAACGCCTCGCCCAATGGTTCGCGCGCGAGAGCGGCGCTGAGGTCAAGGTCTTCGTCGATACGGCGCCGCTCATGGAAAAACCTCTGGCGCAAGCCGCTGGCCTTGGCTGGCAGGGTAAGCACACCAATCTCGTATCGCGTGAACTTGGCTCGTGGTTCTTTCTCGGCGCGATTCTCACCGATGCCAAACTCGACGCCGGTGTGCCCGAAAGCGATCACTGTGGCTCCTGCCGTGCCTGCCTCGACATCTGCCCAACGAAAGCGTTTCCCGCGCCTTATCAACTCGATGCGCGGCGCTGCATTTCCTATCACACCATCGAGCACAAGGGACACATCCCGCGCGAATTTCGCGAGGCGATGGGCAACCGCATCTTCGGTTGCGACGATTGCCTCAGCGTTTGCCCGTGGAACAAGTTCGCGGCCCTCTCGCAGGAAGCAAAATTCAGAGCCCGCGCCGATCTGATCTCGCCATCGCTCACCAAACTCGCTGCACTCGATGACGCAGCCTTCCGCAAACTGTTCACAAGCTCGCCTGTCAAACGCATCGGCCGCGACCGTTTCGTGCGCAATGTCTTGATCGCGATCGGCAACAGCGGCGACACAGGTCTTGCAGAAATCGCGCGAGGACTCTTGAACGATGCTTCTCCGCTTGTGCGCGCCATGGCCGTGTGGGCTTTGTCGAAACTTCTTGAATCAAGTGACTTTCAAGCCTTGCGCAGCGAGACTTCGGAAAACGATGCCGAGGTTCGCGCTGAATGGAACTTCCCATGAAACCATCGGCCATCATGAATCATCTTTTCTGCTTCGGGTTCGGATTTTCTGCCGAGGCGCTGGCGAAGAAACTGGACCGCACTCAATGGCGCATCACCGGGACGAGCCGAAGTGAAGCAGGCGTCGCCCGCATCCGCTCGATGGGTTTCGATGCTGTGCGTTTCGACGGTTCGGAACGGATGAGCCTCGAGGGCGTCACGCATCTTGTGACTTCGGTTCCGCCCGATGAGTCTGGTGATCCCGTCCTCCATTCCTGCCGGGGTGAGATTGCGCGAAACGCGAAAAAAATCCATTGGACCGCATATCTCTCGACCACGGGCGTCTACGGCGATCGCGGCGGCGACTGGGTCGATGAGTCCTCGCCGCTCGCGCCATCTACCACGCGCGGCAAGCGCCGGCTTGAGGCGGAGCGCGCCTGGCTGTCGCTTCTACCGGTGCACGTCTTCCGCCTCGCCGGCATCTATGGCCCTGGCCGCAATGCGCTTGAGAGCGTCAGAGAGGGAACAGCGAAGCGCATCGTGAAGCCCGGCCAAGTGTTCAGCCGCATTCATGTAGACGACATCGCGGGCGTCCTCCTCGCCTCGATGGCGAAACCCAATCCCGGCGCCGCCTACAATGTCTGCGACGACGAACCCTGCCCACCACAGGACGTGATCGCCTACGCCGCCGCGCTCCTCGGCGTTCCGCCGCCGCCGGAGATTGCCTTCGAGGACGCGAAACTCTCGCCGATGGCCGCGAGCTTCTACGCCGAGTCGAAACGGGTCTCGAACGCGAAGATCAAAGAGGAACTGGGCTATCGCCTAATCTATCCGAACTATCGCGCGGGGCTAAAGGCGCTGCTTCGGTAAGTCATGCCAACCAGAGTTGTCATCGCCGGACTTGTTCCGGCGACCCGTCGCACATCAGACTCCGGCAGTTGCCCTTGTGGAGAAATGGGTCCCCGCAACAAGT
The DNA here is from genome assembly GCA_046160365.1 of Aestuariivirga sp. Lineage (GTDB taxonomy): Bacteria > Pseudomonadota > Alphaproteobacteria > Rhizobiales > Aestuariivirgaceae > Aestuariivirga. The sequence goes on from JBJXGL010000337.1 coordinate 12,992, forward strand.
GCCTATCGTATGCACACATTTTCCGTGCCGCCGGTAAGCCGCCCAATGCACCGGCGATGGTCGCATCGCGGCCAATCGAACTCAATGACTTGCTCAAAGTGCGGAGCG
>JBJXGL010000338.1:0-5867 GCA_046160365.1 Aestuariivirga sp.
CGGCCAAAATTAACCATTGGCATGGCCGAACGCCTCCTTTCCAAACCTCTTTATCGCGCAGGCGCGGCGGTCGCTTCAGGCGAAGCTGTGGCGATGCTGGCGGGGGCCGAGAACCCGACCGCCCGGGTCATCGAAGCAGCCCTGATGACCATCGGCCTCAGGCAAGGCGTCGAAACGCCCTCCAGTTTCTTCCTCATGCAATGGCCCGATCGCGCGCTGATCTTCGCCGATTGCGCCGTGAACGTTCAGCCCGATGCAGGCGAGCTCGCCAGCATCGCAATCTCCGCTGCCGCGAGCGCCGCGACAGTTCTCGGCGAGACGCCCCGGGTAGCGATGCTCTCCTTCTCGACCAAGGGCAGCGGCGATCATCCGGACGCGGACAAAGTCATCGAAGCCGTGAAGATCGCCCGCGAGCGAGCCCCCGGACTGTTGATCGACGGCGAGTTGCAAGGCGATGCCGCTCTCTCCCCAAGCGTCGCAGCGCGCAAAGTGAAGGAGCCAAGCGAGGTGGCGGGTCAAGCCAACGTGCTGGTCTTCCCCGATCTCGACGCCGGCAACATCGCCTACAAGCTCACGCAATACCTAAGCGGCGCGCAAGCCGTCGGCCCCATCCTGCAAGGCTTCGCCCAACCCGTCTCCGATCTCTCGCGCGGCGCGACGGTCGATGACATCATCGATACGGCCTGTTTGCTTCTCTCAATGTCTCTTGGCGAGAACTGACATCACATGCCGCGCGATGGTGAGTTCCTCATTCGCAGGGACGATGTGCACCTGATCCCGCTTCAGCCCGAAGCTTGAGAGGTAATCGAGAATCTTCTCCCGCACCGGCTCCGCATTCTCACCAACGCCGCCGGTGAACACCACGGCATCGAGCCCGCCCATCGCCGGCACCAGTGAGGCGGCGTGCCGTGCCGCCGAATAGCAATAGTAGTCGATCGCCTCGCGCGCTTCGGGTTTGGAACTCGCCAGCAGATCGCGCATGTCCGCCGAAATTCCTGAGAGGCCGAGCAGGCCGCTCTTGCGATAGAGCAAGTCTTCGAGACCTTCGAGCGAGAGATGCTCATCGCGCATCAGCGCGATCAAAACGCCGGGATCGATCGAACCGGTGCGCGTACCCATGACCAGTCCGTCGGCAGTGGAAAAACCCATAGTCGTCGCAACGCTCTTGCCATCAAGGATCGCGCACATGGACGCGCCCGATCCCAGATGCGCCGCAAGCAGCCGCCGGGGCAGTGGCTTCGGCAGCGCATCGACGACATGCTCGTAGTTTAGGCCGTGAAAGCCGTAGCGGCGATAACCCTTGTCAAAGTAAGCGCGCGGCAGCGGTAGCCGCGTTGCCAGTACAGGCTGGGTTGCATGAAAGGCCGTATCGAAGCAGGCGATGTTCGGAACATCCGGCGCCACCCGCCGCATTTCCTTCAGCACGCCAAGGCCGAACGGCAGGTGCAAGGGTGCCAGCGCACGCAAGCCTTCCAGATCGTGCTGGATTTGATCGCTGACCACGATAGGTTGCACATATCGCGTGCCGCCATGCACGATGCGATGCCCGATGCCGGCGAAGAGGGCCGGTTCATGGCCATGATCGTTGAGCCACTCCGCTGCGACCAGCAATCCTTCGGTCGGCGTGGTCACGAACGCCACCTCACGCGAGTCATGCCCATCGACCTGAAGCCTAGGATGCGAGCCAATGCCCGACACCTGGCCTTTCAGCGTCAGCGCCAGATCGTCATAAACCGCGAACTTGAGCGACGACGATCCGGCGTTGAGGATGAGGATGGAATTCATCGGGCCACTTCAAGGTCTAGAGCACAGAGTGGTCAAGCCCGAAGTTGTGGTCCTCGTGGTTTATCTTCGGGCGCTGCCGCTCAGGCTGCTCATTCTCCTCTACAAGATAAAATCCACCGCCGCGAGCGAGTTGGCGCTCGCGTTGGGAAGCGGCATTTCCACCTCCGCTCCCGTGTCGCGGGCCGCGATCAGATGAAGAAGTCGTCGGCGGTCAGCGCGTGCCGGCCGGTGAGTACGATCGAAAAGTCGGCGCCGGCCACGCCGTCGACGTCGGCCTCAATGATCGTGTCGTTTCCGGAATAGAAATACCGCAGTTGGCCCGCGGCGCCCGGCGTGAAGTCCGCATTGCCGATGAACGTGAAGCGGTCGAGAGCAGCCGTGCCGGCAATCGCGTCAATCGCCGAAAGGTCGATCTTGTCTTGGGCCACCGTGAAATCGGTGATGCGGTCGCGCCCGGTGCCGGCCTTCGAATCGGTGAGGAAGCCGTAGAAGAACGTGTCGCTACCGCCGCCGCCGGTCAGGATGTCGTTGTTGAACCCGCCGAAGATCGCATCATTGCCGAGGCCGCCGTTGATGCGGTCGGCGCCGTCTTCGCCGGTGATGACGTCGTTTCCGGCATTGCCGGCGATGCTGTCGTTGCCCGCGCCGCCCGAGAGATTGTCCACCCCGCCGCCGCCGGTCAGCCGGTCGTTGCCTGCGTCGCCGAAGAGCACGGACCCTGTCGCGGAGGTGGTGAGCGTGTCGTTGTAGTTGGAGCCGAGGATCACTTCGATGCCGGACAGCCTGTCGCCCTGAGCATCCCCGCCCGATCCCGCACCGGTCGCGAGATTGACGGTAACTCCGGATAGGGACAGTTTGTAATTCGCCGTATCGAATCCAGCGCCGCCGCTGATGACATCCGCGCCAGCGCCGCCATCGATGAAATCATTGCCGGCATCGCCGGACAGCCGGTCAGCGCCATCGCCGCCCAGAATCCGGTCATCTCCGAGCCGGCCGTTGATAACATCGTTTCCGGAAAAACCACTGAGCACATTGGCTTTGCTGTCGCCCAGGAGGGTATCGTTGAACGCGCTGCCGTTGAGGTTCTCGATGCCATCAAGCAGGTCGTTTTCGGCATCGCCACCCTGGCCATAGCCCTGTACGAGGTCGATTCTGACGCCAAAACCACTGGCGTAGTAATCGGCAACATCGACGCCTAAGCCGCCAGACAAGGTGTCGGGACCCACGCCACCATTGAGGGTGTCATGGCCGTCGCCGCCCATGAGGACGTCCGCACCGCCGCCGCCGATCAGAATATCGTCGCCCCCGCCGCCCTCGAGCCGGTTTGCGGCGTTGTTACCAAGCATGGTGTCGTTCCATCGAGTGCCAATGGCGTTTTCGACGAAGTAGAGGGAGTCGGCCGGCGCATTTGGGTTGCCGATGGCGGAAACCAGGCCATTGACCATGTTCACGAATATTCTGCCGTCATAACCGGCATAGGACACCGTGTCAGTCCCTTCGTCACCCCAGATGGCATCGCCCTCGACGCGACCACGCATCAGGTCGTCGCCGGCGCCGCCCAGCATTGTGTCGCCTCCCGTGCCGCCGTCGAGCGTATCATTGCCGTCTTCGCCTTCCAGAAGGTCTCTGCCGTCGCCGCCGTAAAGCATGTCGTTGCCTTCACCGCCTTGCAGCACGTCGACGCCGGCGTTGCCGTGCAAAGTGTCGGCGTCCTCGCCGCCTTCGAGTTTGTCGTCGCCGTCGCCGCCGCTCATCAGGTCGGCGCCATTGCCGCCGCTCAAAAGATCGTTGCCGCCATGGCCGAAGAGGAAGTCGTTGCCGTCCCAGCCGAAGAGCGTGTTGACGCCGTCACTGCCCTGGATCAGATCGGTCCACAGCGTGCCGTAGACGTTCTCGATGGAGATGAGCGTGTCGGTCTCGCCACTGCTGTAGTCGCGTGACCGGGCTGTCCCCGCGCGCAGGTCGACGTCGACTCCGAAACCTTCATGCCAATTCTGCAGTTCGTCTCCGAGGTGGATGCCACCGAAGAAGACCTTGTCGATGCCGCCGCCGCCATCGATCCGGTCGTCGCCATAACCGCCGTAAAAGACATCGTTGCCGCTATGGCCGTAGAGTTCATCGGAACCATGGCCGCCGAGGAGAGTGTCGTTGCCTTCATAACCAAAGACATTCATGCCTTCGTAGACGTAGTCCGGATCGTAAAACGGCACGTCATCAACGGGATTGACCGTCAGAAAGTCATCATCGGTCGTTCCGTGCATGGCCCTGTTGATAGTGGCCGCGGTCTCCGCGCTGGCGAGGCGCGCGAGCGTGGTGTCCGTCAGTCCGGCGGGTTGATTGGCATGCGAGAAATTGAGGGTAGACATGGTCGTTGGTCCTTTTTGGCAAAGTTTATCCGGCGGCGCGGAGGTGCGCCGTTGCGGGCAGTTCGAAAGCAAGACGGTTCAAAGAGCGGCGAGCACCCGTTGGGCTGGGCTCACGCGACTTGCGCTCTGCTTGACATTGGTTTTGCTATTGCGCGGCGGCGAGACTAACGTCGGCCCAAGCCAAGGTTTGACTTTGTCCTAGGAAAATTGCCGCTACCGCGAGTCTGGCGGATTGCCGGAACTAGGCGGGGGGTCGTTGCGATCGTTCGATCATGTGAATGTCCTTTCGGGGGTAACCCGGTGTTGCAGCCGATATGCGCGAGGACCGCCGCTTCGTCCAACGAATTGATCGAATAAACCTTATCAGGGGCGCTTATGGACATCGATCTCTACAAGACCTTCCTCGCCATCGCCGACACCGGCAGCTTCACCGCCGCTGCCCGCCAGGTCGCCCGCTCGCAATCGGCGGTCAGTCAACAGATCAAGCGGCTTGAGGATGCGCTCGGCCAGCCGCTGTTCGAACGCACGACGGGCAATGTCGACCTGACCGAGTATGGCAAGTCGCTGCTCGGTTTCGCCCGCGGCATCGTCGATATCCAATCGCAGGCGATGGCGGCCTTCAATCGCGGTTCCTTCGAAGGCATCGTCGTGGTGGGCATCCCCGATGCCTATCTCAAACGCGTCCACAAGGATGTGGTCGCCGAATTCTCCAGCCTCTACCCGCAGGCGACGTTGAATGTGGTGATCGACGAGTCCGCCGCGCTGGCGCGCCGCATCTCCGACGGCTCGGTCGATCTAGCCTTCGTCACGGAGGGCAGCTGTTCGACCTGCGGACCGGTGGTGTTCCGCGACCGCCTCGTGGTCGTGGGCTCCGTCGACGGCGATCTCCACAAAGCCGATCCCCTGCCGCTCTCCGTCTGGGATGAGCGCAATATCCACGAGGGCGTGTTGATCGCGGCGCTCGAGACCATGAACCGGCGTTACCGGGTGGCGCATATCTGCCGTAGCGCTCTCGCCCAGCACGCGGTGATCGCCGCAGGATTGTGCGCCGCCGTGATGACGGAAAGCAGCATGATCGAGGGCGAGCGCGCCTATCTCGAGAAGGACGGCTTCCCGGTGCTGCGCGAACTCAAAATCCGCCTCGAGCGCGCGCCCGCCAAGAAGTCCAGGGTCATCGACCGGCTGGAGCGGCACTTTCTCGAATTTTTTGGGCAGTAGCAAAGAGGCGCCCGGGTCCAAATTTCCGGGCCGCTGAATTCGGTGAAGGTGGAGCCCGAAGCGGAGTTGAGAGTGAAATCGGAGATCACATCCCGCCCGCCGTGAAAGACCTCGCTTCCAGGCGATGAACGGGATGACAGTTTAGAAATTAGCCTTCCAGATAGTCCATGCTCCGCGCGATCTCGCGGGCAATCTGTTTCGACTTGTGCACCGAGGCCGAGAACGGCTCGAAGGAGACATAACCCTTGTATCCATCCTTCATCAGCCGTGCGACCTGCCCCTTGTTGTCGATCATGTCGCTCGCATCCACCATCACCCGGTGCGGATCGCGCATCGTTCCAGCGTTATGTGCACGGTCGGTAACACCCGATACGTGAATAAGCCCGGTGCGGTCCGCGAAGAACTCCGTCTCGCCCGCAACGTAGTGGTGGAAGGTATCGTGCGTCAGCTTGAATCGCTTCGCCCCTCCCACGGCATCGATCGCTGCCACCGCTTCCG
>JBJXGL010000339.1:0-11041 GCA_046160365.1 Aestuariivirga sp.
TGCCTATGTCTGGATATAGCCAAGAGAAGAGTTTTGCGGTTGTCGCGGAGACCCGGCGGAAGTGGTCGGCCGTGGAGAGGAAGCAGATTGTCGCGGAGACGGAAGCTGCGTCGGTCTCCTCGGTGGCTCGCAAGCATGGGGCCGCTACAAGCCTGGTGTTCCGGTGGCGGCGCGAGGCGGGTCTTGCGGGCAAGAGGAGCCCACGCAAGCCAGCGACAACATTTGTGCCGGTGGCTTTGCCGGCGCCGGCACCTACGGCACCGGCTGCTGGTGGCGATCGCGGCTTGATCGAGATCGAGCTTGCCGGGGGCCGGCGCCTGCGGGTGAGCGGGCCGGTGGAGACGGAAGCGCTGAGACGTGTGATCGCGGCTCTGGAAGGGCGATGATCCCGGTCCCGGCGGGCACGCGAGTGTGGCTGGCGGCTGGACACACCGACATGCGCAAAGGCTTCGATGGCCTCAGCGTTCTGATCCAGGAGACACTGAAGCGCGATCCCCATGACGGGCAACTGTTCGTGTTCCGGGGCAAGCGTGGCGATCTGATCAAGCTCATCTGGCACGATGGCCAGGGGATGTGCCTGTTCGCCAAGCGGCTGGAGCGTGGCCGGTTCATCTGGCCCGCGACGGTTGGCGAAGCGGTGACGATCACGGCGGCGCAACTGGGCTATCTGCTGGAAGGCATCGACTGGCGGGCGCCGATACGCACGCAAAGACCGGAGCTTGCCGGATGATTGCGGCGGGTTGACTCGCGGCAGAGTGCGCAGGGGCGGATCGCATGCTGGCAAGCTACGGTGGGTTCCATGGAGATCGATCTCGCCCATCTGCCATCTGACACAGCCGCGCTTCAGGCGCTGGTGCGGCAGCTTTCGGGCGCGGTTAAATCGCAAGGGCTGAAGATCGCCCAACTGGAGGCACGCATCGCCAGGCTGAAGCGGATGCAGTTTGGACAATCGTCGGAGAGACTGGCCCGCGAGGTCGAGCAGCTTGAGCTGGAACTCGATGAGTTGCACGAGGACGAAGGTGTCCGCGCCGCCGGGCGTCCAGCTGCCGTGCAGGTTCTCGTCGAGAAACCGGCGCGCCGCCCACTGCCGGAACATCTGCCGCGCCAGGAAGAAGTGCACGAGCCGTCCTGCACCTGCCCGAACTGTGGCGGGGTCATGCGCAAGCTGGGCGAAGATGTGACCGAGGTGCTGGAGTATGTCCCGGCCTCATTCAAGGTCATCCGGCATGTCAGGCCCAAGCTCTCTTGCCGGCTGTGCGAGACGATTGTGCAGGCGCCGATGCCGTCGCTGCCGATCGAGCGCGGGCGCCCTGGATCTGGTTTGCTCGCCCATGTGCTGGTCGCCAAATACGCCGATCACCTGCCGCTCTACCGGCAATCGGGCATCTATGCCCGCGAGGGTGTCGATCTGGAGCGCTCGACGCTCGCCGATTGGGTGGGCCGCTCGGCGGCCTTGCTCGACCCTCTGGTGACGGCACTGCGCAGGGAGGTCATGGCCTCCGGCGTGCTGCATGGCGACGACACGCCGGTGCCGGTGCTGGTGCCGGGCCTCGGCAAGACCAAGACCGGCAGATTATGGGCCTATGTCCGTGACGGCAGGCCCCATGGTGACGAGCGCCCGCCGGCGGCGGCCTACTTCTATTCTCCGGATCGCAAGGGTGAACATCCGCAAGCTCACCTGAAGAGCTTCAAGGGCATTCTCCACGCCGACGGCTATGCCGGGTTCAACGCCATCTTCGAGAAGGCCAACGTGATAGAAGCCGCCTGCTGGGCCCATGTGCGGCGCAAGTTCTTCGATGAACACCAGGCCGGTTCACCTCTGGCCAAGGAGGCGCTCGACCGTATCGGCACCCTCTACGGCATCGAGGACGGCATCCGGGGCAAGCCTCCCGGTGAGCGGCAACGATGCCGAGAGCAACAATCCGTGCCACTGCTCGGCGATCTCAAGGCGTGGCTCGAAACCACCTTGCCGAAGCTCTCCAGCAAGTCCGATCTCGCCCGGGCCATGCGTTATACCATGAGCCGCTGGGATGCGCTGACGCGCCACCTCCACGATGGCCGCATCGAGATCGACAACAATGCCGCCGAACGCTCGATCCGCGGCATCGCGCTTGGCCGCAAGAACTATCTCTTCGCCGGATCGGACGCGGGCGGCGAACGCGCCGCCGCCATCTACTCGCTCATCGAAACCGCCAAACTCAACGGCCTCGATCCAGAAGCCTGGCTGCGTGACGTCCTCACCCGCATCGCCGATCATCCAATCAACCGCGTCGCCGAACTGCTGCCGTGGAATCGAACGGCAAATCCATCCCACGCTCAAGCCGCGTAGACCGCCGGACGCTTACGAACAAGCTTTTGACAAGCAGTTTGCTGATCTGATCGGCTGCGAAACAGAAAGAAGCGAGCGACATCGCGAAGCAGGCTTTCTTACCGTTCAACTGCGAGTTCCTTTTTTGGAAACGATGATTTCGTTGCGAAAGGCAACCAAAAGGCTCAGAGGTTTAGCAGCCGCCGCAACTTGGCGGCTGCGTTGCTGGGCACCTCGTGATAGTCGATCGTCATGACAAAACGCGCCTGTCCGTCGAGCAGATAGACTGTGGCGGTGTGATCCATCGTGTAATCGCCATCCTTTCCGTCCACCTTGGCGTAGAGAAAGCGGTAGGCTTTCGCCATGGCCGCGAGTTGCTCTGGCGTTCCGGTCAGTCCGACAATCCGATCATCAAATGAAGTAAGATAGTCCTTGAGAACGCCGGGCGTGTCGCGTTCGGGATCGACGGTGACAAAAATTGGATTGATCTTGTTGGCGTCGTCCCCGAACTCCTTGAGCCAGCCGGAAATGTTGGTGAGCGTCGTTGGGCAGATGTCTGGGCAGGACGTGAAACCGAAGAACATCAGCGTCGGCCGGCCGCCGAGATTGGCCTCGGTGAACGTCTTGCCGGTATGATCGGTCATCGCGAAGGGGCCGCCGATCCCGGGAACGGGCAACAACGGCTTACTGTCACGATCTCCCAGGGGCGACGATCCAAACCAGATCGCCGCCGCGATCGCCACTGCCGCGGCGACGGCGGCCCAGGCCACCCATCTCACCTTTTTGAGAACGGCGCTCCGATGAGTCATCGCACGATCACCTTCGCGCCGATGCTCACGCGATTGTAGAGGTCGATGATGTTTGCGTTGAGCAGCCGGATGCAGCCGCTCGACACATTGCGGCCGATGCTCCGCGTATCATTGGTGCCATGAATTCTGTAGAGGGTGCTGCCGAGATAGAGGGCGCGGGCTCCCAGGGGATTTCGAGGACCGCCAGCCATTGAAACCGGAAGCTTCGGGTCCCGTTTGCGCATGGCAGCCGGCGGATTCCAGGCGGGCCATTTCGCCTTGCGAGAAATTCGGTTGGTGCCGGACCAAGTGAAGCCTTGTCTTCCAACACCGATGCCGTAGCGAATGGCTTCGCCGTCGCCAAGAAAGAAGTAGAGGAACTTCTGGCGCGTATCGACGATGATCGTTCCCGGCGCCTCGCCGGATTCGAAATCGACGGTCTGGCGGTCGTACTTGTTGCGGCTCCCGAAAAGGCCTTCGGCTGAGGCTTGTGTGTTGAGCGCTACGGCGAAGGCAAATACGGCGAGCATGCGAATGAATGCGGGCATGGCTTGTAGGATTCCAAGAGTGGGTGAACGGAGCGCAGCTCGAACGGCTGCGCTGACTGGATCGAGGTTGCGCGACGTGGTTATGCGCGCGGAGGCGGCGTGTCAGGCGCCAAGGCCGTCGCTCGCAGGTCGAAGACACGTTCGGACCACGAAATCGAGCGATGAGTGATCGCCACAACCGCGTCGCACGGCTGGCCAGCCATCATTTGCGCGCAATGATGATGCGCGCTGCCGGGGATCGCATCTGTTTCAGACGAGCAATCCAACGGCGCGCAGATCCCATTGTGCAGGCCAGAACTTCTGCCGCTGCCGAACTCAGCGCGCAGATCAGCGGTCCACCCGGCGATCAGCGTGATCGCGACCAGTATGACCGTCAGGAACTGCATGAGCCGGAGCATGCGGGCGGGTTACCATGCCGTTGCAGTTCTGTCATCGGATCGCCGCAGGGTGTCATTCACACGCTTGTGATTAACCATTCCATGCCAGCGTCAGGTTCGTTTTCGGTAACAACCCATGATTCGCGAACAGATTGAAGCCGCACTGTTGGGCCTTATGGAAGGCCTGACAGAATTTCTGCCGGTCTCGTCGACAGGGCACTTGATCCTGCTCGGCGACTTCTTGGCCTTTAACGGACCTCCAGGACGGGTGTTCGAAGTCGTAATCCAGCTGGGAGCGATTCTCGCCGTTTGCTGGACCTATCGTCAGCGCTTGGGAGGAGTCATCGCCGGGATGCACCGGGACGCCGAGGCGCGCCGGTTCGCCGCCGCCGTCGGAATTGCAGTCCTGCCCGCGATGGTCCTGGGCGCGCTGCTTCACACCCTAATCAAGACCTATCTCTTCAATCCCTGGACTGTCGCCGGCGCCCTTGTTGTGGGCGGCATCGCGATCCTCGCCATTGAAAGGAAAACCCGCATGGCGACCGTCTCCGATGTATCGGGGATTTCGTCTCGGCGCGCGCTGGGCATCGGGCTCTGCCAGGCCGTCGCCATGTTCCCCGGCGTGTCGCGCTCCGGCGCGACGATCATGGGCGGGCTGCTCTTAGGGCTCGACCGCAAGACCGCGACGGAATTCTCGTTCTTTCTGGCGATCCCGACGATGCTCGGCGCCGCCGCATTCGACATCTACAAGAACCGCGGTTCGCTAACGTTCGACGGGTCAACGCTGATCGCCATCGGATTCCTGTCCGCATTTTTGGCCGCCTTTTTCACAATCAGGCTGGCGATCGGTTTCATCTCGCGGCATGGTTTCGCGCCCTTCGCCTGGTACCGCATCGCGCTGGGAACGCTGATGCTGGGTATTCTCGCGGCCCGGTAGCCGCCAGGCAAGAGACGGGAACGCGATCATGCATTGCGGCCGCGTTCGCCGCCCCCACCGATTCAGACTCTCTTTGCGAGTTGCCGTGTCATCGCCGCCAGCGTCTCATCGCTCACATGATGTTCGATACCTTCCGCGTCGATGCGCGCCGTCTCTGCGCCAACGCCGATGCCACGCAGGAACTCCTCGACGATCCGGTGCCGGCGGCGCCCATGCCTGGCCATCTTGTCGCCGTCGCTCGTGAGAAAGATGGTCCGATAGGGTTCCTGGGTCACCAGACCCAGGTCCTGCAGCCGTCTGAGGGTTTTGACCACCGTGGGGTTGGCCACGCCTAAGCGTTCCGCTATGTCGCTTCCCCGGGCCTCCCCCTTCTCTTCGATGAGATCGGCGATCAGTTCGACATAATCCTCCGCCATTTCGGCTTGATGATCCGCTCTGATCCTGCGGAAGGCAATGGACCGCTTCGGCGGCGCGTCGATTTGATTGCGCATTCTCCGCATTTCCAGAACCACTTCCGTTTCCGTATGAGATTAGCCTATTGACAACAATTTAGCCAGTGCTAATCTCCACATCCATCCACTTTGGTGAAACCGGACATGGCCGAGATCGACCCGCCGAACGAAATCGATAGGCGGGGATTCTTGCGGTCCGTTGCAATGGCTGGCGCCGCGGTTCCGATGGCGGCTGGCGCCCAGATCGCGCTCGCGCAGACCGCCGCCGTCGAACCTGGGACTGGCCCGGACCATTCTGGCCATCCGCAAACCGGCAACGACGTGGTCGGCGAAGTCGACAACGCGAAAAACGGCTTCGATCCCCACGCCATGCTCACAGACTGGGACGCGGGGTCGGTTTCGACCGGCGCGGACGGACGGCGAGTGCGCGAGTGGACGATCACCGCGATCGACCAGGAGTTCGAAGTCGCGCCCGGCGTGATGTTCGCAGGCTGGTCCTACAACGGAAGAATTCCCGGGCCGACACTCAGATGCACCGAGGGCGAGACGCTGCGGATCAGGTTCGTGAACGCGGGCACGCATCCGCACTCGATGCACTTTCATGGCATTCATGCCGCCCGTATGGACGGCGTTCCGGGCGCCGGACTGGTGAAGCCGGGCGAGGAATTCACGTACGAATTCGAAGCGAAGCCTTTCGGTTGCCACCTCTATCACTGCCATGCCATTCCGCTGAAACGCCACATCCATAAGGGCCTCTACGGCGGCTTCATTGTCGATCCCGATCCCGCCCGCCATCCCGAGGCGCGCGAGAAGGCCGCGTCCCGCCTGCTCGGCGCTCCTGAAAACGCGCCATGGCAGGAACTGGTCATGGTGATGAACGGCTTCGATACCAATTTCGACGACGAGAACGAATTCTACGCCGTCAACTCGATCCCCTTCGCCTATTTCAGGAAGCCGATCAGGATCGAGAAGTCGCGGCCGGTGCGCATCTATCTGATCAACATCACCGAGTTCGATCCGATCAACTCCTTTCATCTGCATGCCCACTTCTTCGACTTCTACGACCACGGAACCACGCTGACGCCGACGCATCGCACCATCGACACGGTGATGATGTGCCAGGCGCAGCGCGGCATCCTCGAATTCTCCTTCGCCGATCACGAGCCCGGCCTCTACATGTTCCATGCGCACCAGTCGGAGTTCGCCGAACTCGGCTGGATGAGCCACTTCGAGGTGGTCGGGTGACCGCCTCGCGCGCATGGCTGCTCGTTCCGGCGTTGATCCTCGCAGCGGTCGTCGCGCTGTTGCTGTGGTGGCGCCCGCTCGACCGGCTGGCCTCGGGCGTACCGCCAGTGGAAGAAGCCATGATTGAGTCAGTCAGTCTGACGCCCGGCCTCATTTCACTCCGCCTGCGCACCGACGGTTCCGAGCCGGTGATCGTGGCGCAAGTGCAGGTCGATGGCGCCTACCGCACCTTCACTGCGAGCCCCGATCGTCCTGGGACCAGGCTAGCCGTCACGCGCATCGACATTCCCTACCCATGGATCTCCGGCGAAGCGCACCACCTCGCGCTGGTGACCAGCACCGGAGCGGTGTTCGAGCATTCGATCGATGTGGCACAGCAAACGCCCGCGATCACCGGCACCTCTCTGTGGCTGCTGATCGCGGTCGGCACCCTCTTGGGCGTGGTGCCGGTCGCCATCGGCCTCCTGTCGTGGCCGGCGATGCGGTCGATCTCGCCCAAGGCCCTGAACTTCATTCTCGCCCTGACCGTCGGCTTTCTCGCCTTCCTGCTGATCGACACGATTGGAGAAGGTTTGGAAAAAGCGGCCGAGACCATCGCGCGGCTGCGCGGCCAGGCTCTATTCTGGGCGATCTTCGCGGTGACCGCTGTCGGCCTGCTCGCACTCGGCAGGCGCGGCGGCAAGGCACCCGAGGGCTTCGCGCTCGCCAACTTTATCGCGCTTGGCATCGGCCTTCACAATCTCGGCGAAGGTCTCGCGGTCGGCGCCGCGCTGGCGTCGGGCGCGGCGGCGCTTGCGACCTTCCTCGTCATCGGCTTCACCGTCCACAACGTCACCGAAGGCATCGGCATCGCGGCCCCCATCGCGCGCGAGAAACCGACGCTTCTGCAATTCGCCCAGTTGGCGGCGCTGGCCGGCCTTCCGGCCATCGTCGGAACGGTGGCGGGTACGCAAGCGGTCAGCCCCCTTTGGATCGCCGTCTGCTTCGCCATTGGCGCCGGCGCCATACTGCAAGTCATAATCGAAGTCGGCACGCTTGTCGCTCGCAAGACACCTTCCGGCAACTGGGCCGATCCCACACTGGCTGGCGGTCTGTGTTCGGGTCTTGCAATCATGTACGTCACCGCGTTGCTCGTGTGACTCGACGGGCGTCATGAATCGATTGTGGCCGCGATGCTCAGTCGTGCGTGTTTCGGCTCCACACCGATCGCAAATCGTCCATCAGGGTCTCGCGATCAAATCGGCGCCGGCGAGCAACACGCCGTATCGCGCTGCCTTGCCCGCAGCGACGAACGCCAGAAACGGCACGAACTTCATGCGAAGGGCACCAGCCACGATCATGAGCGGATCGCCCACGACGGGCAGCCAAGAGAACAGCAAGACCCAGCTGCCATAGCGCGTCACCATGCGCGAGGCCTGATCGAGACGGCTGGCCGTCGCGGGCAACCACCGCTGCCCTGTGAAACGGTTGAGGGACCGGCCAAGCCACCAATTAAAGACCGCGCCGGCGGTGTTCCCTGAGGTCGCCGTCAGAAACAGCGTGATTGCGGAAGCAGAAAATGACGCGACGAGCGCGACGAGCGCGGCCTCCGATGAACCCGGCAGCAGCGTGGCTGCGAGAAACGAAATCCAAAACAGGCCAAAGTGAGCGGCGAAATCTGACAAGGCGAACTATTGGATATGCCGCTGGAGGCGGTGTGCGCCGTCGCCGCCCAATTCATCGAGGATAGGACATTCGGGATGCTCGTCGCCATGGCACTGGCCCGCGAGATGGCGCACGGCATCTCGGAGCCCCGTGAGTTTCGCGATGTCCGCGTCGAGCGCCGCGACATGGGCCAGCGCAATTTCCTTGACTTCATGGCTGGAGCGCGAACGGTCCTGCCAAAGTTTCAAGAGTTCGCGGATGCGTTCGATGGAGAAGCCCAGGTCGCGCGAACGGCGGATGAAGCGCAGCGTGTGAACATCCGTCAGCCTGTAGTTCCGATAGCCACTGTCCGACCGGGCGGGTTTCGGGATCAATCCCGTCTCTTCGTAGTAGCGGATCATTTTGGCTGAAACGCCCGAGCCTTCCGCAGCGTCGCCGATGTTCATCTCTATTCTCCACGAAAACTCGAATCAGGCCTTGACCTTCCAACGATGGGAAGGTTTATATCAAGCGTCATGAAAAATCGAGCACATTCGAACATGCCATGACGAGCGGCCACGCCGGAGCGAACGCGGAGACGGGCATCGACCCCGTTTGCGGGATGACGGTCGATCCAAAGACCACGCCTCATCATGCCCAATACGAGGGCGCGGCCTATCATTTTTGCGCCGCCAGCTGCCGGACGAAGTTCATCGCCAACCCCCGGAAGTATCTCGATCCCGGCATAGCGAAAACGGCGGCGGAACCGATGCCCGAAGGCACGATCTTCACCTGCCCGATGCATCCGGAAATCCGTCAGATCGGTCCGGGCTCATGCCCCATCTGCGGGATGGCTCTGGAGCCATTGCTGGCGACGGCGGACAGCGGGCCGAACCACGAACTGATCGACATGACGCGCCGGTTCTGGATCGGGCTGGCGCTGACCATTCCGGTGTTTGCGCTCGAAATGGGCGGCCATTTGATGGGCCTCCACATGCTTTTGGGCAAGCAGCTCTCGAACTGGATCCAGCTCGCGCTCGCGACACCTGTGGTCATCTGGGCGGGCCGGCCGTTCTTCGTGCGCGGCTGGGACTCGCTGAAGACCCGCAATCTCAACATGTTCACGCTGATCGCCATGGGAACCAGCATCGCCTGGATCTACAGCGTGATCGCGACCGTATTTCCCCAGGTCTTTCCGTCGGCCTTCCGGGAGGCCGACGGCTCGGTCGCGGTCTATTTCGAGGCCGCCGCCGTGATCACGGTGCTGGTGCTCCTTGGACAGGTTCTGGAACTCAAGGCCCGCGAGCGGACCTCGGGCGCGATCAAGGCGCTGCTGGGGTTGGCGCCCAAGACCGCGCGGCGGATCAATGCCGACGGAACGGAAGATGAGGTTGCCATCGATAGCGTTGTCGCTGGCGACAAGCTGCGCGTGCGTCCAGGCGAAAAGGTTCCGGTCGATGGTTCGCTCGTCGAAGGTTGGGCGACACTCGACGAATCCATGGTGACGGGCGAATCCATGCCGGTCACCAAGGAGGCGGGCGCGAAGCTGATCGGCGGCACGCTCAACGCCACCGGCAGCTTCATCATGACTGCCGAGAAGGTGGGCCGCGACACTATGCTCGCCCGCATCGTGCAGATGGTGGCCGACGCGCAGAGGAGCCGCGCGCCGATCAAGCGCCTCGCCGACCGCGTGTCGGGCTGGTTCGTGCCGCTGGTGGTCGCCGTCGCGATCGCCGCGTTCGTGGCGTGGTCGATCTGGGGTCCCGAGCCGCGCTTCGCCTATGGCCTCGTCGCCGCCGTCGCCGTGCTGATCATCGCCTGCCCCTGCGCGCTGGGCCTCGCCACGCCGATGTCGATCTTGGTCGGCGTGGGACGCGGCGCCCAGGCGGGCGTTCTAATCAAGAACGCCGAAGCGCTGGAGCGCATGGAGAAGATCGACACACTGGTGGTGGACAAGACCGGCACCCTGACCGGGGGGAGGCCCGCGGTCACATCGATCGTGACGGTCGAGGGTGTCGAGGAAGTCGAGCTTCTGCGGCTGGCCGCGAGCGTCGAGCAGGCGAGCGAACATCCGCTCGCCGCCGCCGTCGTCGCCGCCGCCAAGGCGCGCGACTTACCACTGGCGAAAGTCTTAGGATTCGACTCGCCCACCGGCAAGGGCGCCATCGGCATGGTGGAGCGCAAGCGCTTGGCGCTCGGGAACGCGAAGTTCCTCGCCGAACTCTCCATAGCGGTCGATCCCCTGGCGGACGCCGCCGAAGCCATGCGCCGCGATAGCGCCACCGCCATCTTCGTGGCGATCAACGGCAAGGCTGCAGGCGTCATCGGCATCGCCGATCCGGTGAAGGCGACGACGCCGGCGGCGCTGGAAGCGCTCAAAGGTCAAGGCATCCGCATCGTCATGCTGACCGGCGATAACCGCACCACCGCGGAGGCCATCGCCAAGCGGCTGGGCATCACGGAAATCGAGGCCGACGTGCTGCCGGACCAGAAGGCCGAAATCGTGGCCAAGCTGAAGCGCGAAGGCCGCGTCGTCGCCATGGCGGGCGATGGCGTCAACGACGCGCCGGCCCTCGCCGCCGCCGAAGTCGGCATCGCCATGGGCACGGGCACCGATGTGGCGATGGAAAGCGCCGGCATCACACTTCTGAAGGGCGACCTTACCGGCATCGCCAAGGCGCGCACGCTGTCCCGAGCCACCATGGGCAACATCCGCCAGAACCTATTCTTCGCCTTCGTCTACAACGCCGCTGGCGTGCCCAT
>JBJXGL010000340.1:0-2720 GCA_046160365.1 Aestuariivirga sp.
TGTTACCGGTCATGAAGAAACGTAGTTTTTTGAACATTGGCCGACAAGAGTGCTCACCGCCTTATTTAGCTTGAGCCGAAGATACTCAAGGTAGCCATCGGGAACCTGCTGTGATTGGAGTTCGTCCACGACGGGACGAAAGTAAGCCAGCGAGCGAATCGGCTGAAGCGCCGGCGCGCCAGTCGGCCTCGCGATGCGGCGAAGCGAGCCAAGAAGCAGGGCCATCTCGACAATACGCAAGGGGACGCCCTCGTCGAAGAGGCGTCGCGCAAGCCACTGGTCGGAGGCGCTGGCGCACAACGGAGTATCGGGAAGTTCGGCGTACAACGCGGCAAGCGAGGCTACATAAGAGGTTTGGTCATTCATTTCTTCTTCCTCCGTGCCGCGGTTTCCAACTCGCTTTCGCGGACCCTGTAGCTGTGGCCTTCGATAACGGTAACATCTGCATGATGCAGCAGACGGTCTAGCATCGTGACGATACAGGTCGCATTGGGAAAGACCTCGTTCCATTCCTTGAACGGCCGATTGGTGGTGATGATGACCGGCTTGCGTTCGTAGCGGCGGTTGATCACTTCGTAGAGCAAGTCGGCAGCCTTGTCGTCGAAGGAGAGATAAGCGACCTCATCGATACACAACAGACCGGCGTTGGCGTAGGCGTGCAGTCTGCGACGGCGGCCTTCGGTAGTTTGCCGGTGAAGGTCCTCAATCAAAGCCGCGGCAGATCGGAACAGCACCGAGTGGCCAGCCTGCACGGCGGCATGACAGATATTCTTGGCGATCATCGTTTTACCCAAACCATTGGGTCCGACAAAAATCAGGTTGCGGGCTTCGTTGATAAAGTCGAGAGAAAGAGCGCGTTCGACGATGTCGCGATCCATCTTGGCAGGCCATGCCCAGTCGAAGTCGGCCATCGGTTTGAATTTCTTCAAGCCGCACAAGCGCAAGCGCCGCTCCAGGCTGCGCCGTGAGCGTTCGCCGTTTTCGGCAAGCGTGATTTGCTCGATGATCTGCCGCGGCGACCAGCGCGCTTTGGTAGCGCGAGCCAGGAAGTCCTCGAGTTGCGCGGGCAAAGCGCGCAGGCCGAGTTGCTGTAGTTGAACGGGCAGATTAATTATCGGAGTCGTTGTCTGTTTTGGTGCGGGCGAGGTCATCGTAAGTCTCCAAGTCATGGGGTTGGACGTCAACAGCTTGTGCCGACGGATGCCGGCTAAGATCGACCGCCAGCGGCGGTGCGGAAGGTTTCTGTTTACGCAGCAAAAAAGCGACGGCGGAAGCACGCGGGGTGTTCCGTGCGATTGCTTCGGCCACGGCGCGCCGCAATGCGGGCGCGCCGTAGAGGTCAAGCAGCTTCAGCAGTTGAGCGGTCTGGCTACCCGCCGATTCGCCTTGCTTGAAGGCCAGGTCGAGCAGTTCTTCGCACTGAGGCGCTGCCTGCGCGAGGCGTCCGCCGGGAGTGGAATGGAACGCTTTGCGCTTGAGCTCGAGCAACGCATCCTGGTGTGTGGGATCCAGAACGGATTGCTGCCGGTCGTAGCTGCGCCGGTGGCGCGCGATCTCCACAGCGCCATCCAGGATGCGAACCTCGGTGTCGGAAGCGGCCAAGATCAACGGGCGGCCCACGGCTTCTGGCGGTATGGAGTAGTCATTGAGATCGAAGCGGACGTAAATGGTCTTGGCCGAGTGAACGTCCACGATGCAATCGGTATGGAACGGATGAAGCGGCAAGGGCAGCAAGCGTGGCCGTTCTTCATCGAAGGCCTGTGTTACAGAACGATTGTGATCGCTGGGCCATTGGCGCAAATGGGCCACCTGGTCGCGCCACGCGAGCGCTTGCCGGTTGCACTCCTCCAACGTGGTAAAGGTGCGGCCGGCCCAAAACGAATCGCGCACGTAGCGGATGGCGCGTTCCACACGGCCCTTTTGATTTCCCGCCCGCACCTGGCAAGGGCGTGGAACAAAGTGATAATGCCCCGCCAACTCCAGCAAACGGGGGTTGAAGTGGATGTGATCGCCGCGTCGCTCGAGCACGGCACTCTTGAGATTGTCATAAAGAATCACACGCGGCGCGCCGGAGAAGTCTTCAAAGGCATGGACATGGCCGCGAAGAAAATTCTCCATCCTCTGATCGAAGAAGAATTCCAGGTACAGCGCCCGCGAATAGGACAGGGTGATGACAAAGCACGACAGCGGGCGCTTGGCGCGGGCGACCATTACGTGGCCGAAGTTCGCCCAGTCGGCCTGAGCTTGTTCGGCGGGGAAGGTCTGTAGGCGGAGGAATGCTTCCGTCCGTTTGGGCCGCATGCGGGCGACGGCGCGCCGCAACTGCTCGACGCTGCCAGTGTAGCCACGGGCGCCAATCATCTGGTAGAGCCGTGTGGCGCGGAGTTGAGGATACTGATCCAGCGTTTGACGGACGAACTCCAGATACGGATCGAGAATGGAAGCACGCAACTGCCCGGCGGGATGAAAGCGTTCGGCTTCGATCGCCAGCCGCACCGTATCGGCATGCAGCCCCAGTTGTTTGGCGATGGTTCCGATCTTCCAATGTTCAGCATAAAAGTAGCGGCGTATCTGTACGCGGGTTTCGGGACTAATCATGCGGTTCACCTTCGTTGTGGAATGCGTGGAAAGGGATTGACGAACCAGCCGGGGCGGCCACAAATGCAGCAACACAGCCACGGGCCGGTGCTTGGTTTGGGCCGAACGCTCAAAGCCGCCAC
>JBJXGL010000341.1:0-3311 GCA_046160365.1 Aestuariivirga sp.
TCGCGCGACTAGAAATCGGTTTTCTCCCCACCTTCCTCGATGCGTTTGGCGACGAACGCATCGATTTCCTCCAGGATCGAGGGGTCCAGCGGCGGCGCCACGTACTCGGCCAGCGCCTGCTTCCACAACGCATTCGCTTTCTGCTCGGCGCGGGGAGAGCCCGCCGCTTGCCAGTTCTGGAAATTGCGCCAATCGGAAATCAGAGGCGCATAGAAGGCGTGCTCGTAACGCTCCAGCGTGTGCGCCGCGCCGAAGAAGTGCCCGCCTGGCCCCACCTCGCGAATTGCTTCGAGACCCAGGCTCGCGTCGTCCATGGCGAGCGGCTTTAGATACTCCATCACCATCTGCACGAGATCGACATCAAGCGCGAACTTCTCGTAAGACGCGACGAGGCCACCCTCCATCCATCCCGCCGCATGCTGAATGACGTTGCCGCCGCCCATGATCGCGCCCCACAACGAGAACACGGTTTCATACGCCGCCTGCGCATCGACGCTGTTGGCGGCATTGGTGCTCGACGTGCGGTAGGGAAGCTTGTAGCGCCTGGCGAGCTGGCCGCCGATCACGCAGGCCTTCATGTATTCGGGCGTTCCGAATGCAGGCGCTCCCGACTTCATGTCCACATTCGATGTGAATCCGCCATAGACGAAGGGGGCTCCCGGATTCGTGAGCTGAGAGAGCGTTAACCCCGCTAGTGCTTCCGCGTTTTGCAACACCAGCGCGCCTGCCATCGAAACAGGCGCCATGGCGCCCGCCAGCGTAAACGGCGTTACGACACAGACCTGGTTGAGCCTCGCCATCTCCATGATGCCCATGGCCATGGGGCCATCGAGTTTGAGCGGCGAATTGGTGTTGATGACGGTGTAGGCGGAAGGCTCGCGCAGCATTTGCTCGCGGCTGATGCCGCGCGCCATCCGCGCGATTTCGAGTGCATCGAACAATCGCGCGCGGCCCGTTGAAGAAGCGAACGGCACCTTGTCGGCATGAACAGCCTTGTTGCGCATGATATGCAGATGGCGGACCGAAGCGTGCACATCAAGCGGATCGACCGACGCGCCGCCCGCTGTGTGGATGCAGTTGAAGAACTGCGCCAGTTTCACGAAATTGATGTGATCTTCCATCGTGCCGGGCCTGCGGCCGCGGTCGAGATCGCTGCAATTGGGCGGCCCGCCCACCGGCGCGAATGTTATCCACTTGCCGCCGATCTGTATCGAATGCTCGGAGTTGCGCGCATGGAAGGTGAATTCGGAAGGCGGAGTCTTCAGCGCCTCCGCCACGAGATCGCGGCCGATCCGCACGCGTTCGCCTTCGACGCGGGCGCCGGCGCGTTCGAGAATGTCGCGTGCTTCGGCATTGAGGATGTCCATGCCGATTTCTTCGAGCACATCCATCGACTTCAGATGGATGGCTTCCAACTCATCATCGGAAACGGCTCTGGAGGGTTCCAGTGTAAGCCGCGGCTGCTTCCACGGAAGCTGGGCGATGCCTCTATTTTCGCGGCTGCGGCGGGGCCGTTCGGCTCTCATGATAAACCGGCATACGCAACGGCAATCTCTGCCGCGAGACGCGCATTGTTCTCGACCAGCGCGATGTTCGCGGCGAGCGACCGGCCTTCGGTGACTTCCGCAACTCGCGCCAGGAGAAACGGCGTCAGCGCCTTCCCTTCAATGCCTCTCGCTTCCGCATCGCCAATTGCGGCGTCGATCACCGGACCGATCTCGCTTGCAGGAATCTCAAATTCGCGAGGGATCGGGTTAGCTACCACCACGCCTCCCGAAAGACCCATTTCCCACTTGGCGCGCATGATGCCTGCGACTTCTTTCGCGCTGTCGCTTCGCATCGGCACGGAAAGGCCGCTGCTCCGCGAGTAGAATGCCGGGAACTCATCGGTGCCGAAACCAATCACTGGAACGCCACGCGTTTCCAGAGCCTCGAGAGTCATTGCAAGATCGAGAATGGACTTGGCCCCAGCCGTCACCACGGCGACGTTGCTGCACGTCATCTCTTCGAGATCGTTGGAAATATCGAAGGTCTTGTCCGCGCCGCGATGCACGCCGCCAATGCCGCCCGTGGCGAAGACGGCGATGCCGGCTAGCGCTGCAATACGCATTGTGGAGGCAACGGTCGTCGCGGCATCGAGAGCTTTTGCAGCAGCGAAGCCTAGGTCGCGAGTTGACGCTTTCATAATCTCCGCACCGCGCCTGGCGAAGTCTTCCAGCACGGCATCGTCGAGGCCCGCCTTCATCCGCCCTCGGACAATAGCGATGGTGGCAGGAACGGCGCCGCCGTGGCGAATGATGGTTTCGACTTTGCGCGCCATTGCAAGGTTCTGAGGGAACGGCATGCCGTGCGCGATGATGGTCGACTCAAGCGCCACGACCGGCTTTCCGGCGCCGAGGGCCGCGGCGACTTCAGGCGAAAGATCGAGATGTGCCGTCATCGCGACACCATGCGGCGGAGGCCTCCCGGCGGCAAGTCCTTCAGCGTCGAAAGCGAACTGGCAACGACAAGCCCAGCCGCCGCCTGCCCCCAAACCGCCGCCTCGCTGATGGAAACACCCTGCAAAAGGCCATGGATCAAACCCGCCATCGCGGCATCTCCGGCTCCCGTCACATCGACAACCGGCCCGGCATTGCGCGCCGGAATTTCCTCCATGCCCCTGGATTGCGACACAAGCGCGCCGTTTGCCCCCCAAATGCACGACCACATTGGCGACGCCCCGCGCATGAAGCCTGCGGCAGCCATCGGCAATGTCCGAAGTTTCGGCAAGCGCCGCCAACTGATCGCGATTGGGAGTGAGCGCCAGCACATCGAAGTGCTGACCTGCTGGGAGGAGCCGCTTCGCTTTCGGCACCGAGACCGGATCGATCAACAGCTTCGCTCCAAATTCACAGACCAGATGCCGGAGCACCTTTGCTTCGAGATTGCAGTCGGCAACCACATAACGCGCTTTCTTGAAGAGTCCTTTCTTCGTTTCGATGTAAGCCGCGTCAAGTCTCGCAACATTCGGCATTGCGTTGATGGCCGCCACCAGCTCTCCCTTGCCATCCAGCGTCGCCACATAGGTGTCGGCGTTTCCCTCGACACGTTTCACGTGACTCATGTCGATGCCTGCGCCGCGGCCTGCGGCGAGCAACGTTTCGCTTGCCGCATCGCTGCCTATCGCGGCCAGCAATGCTACATTCTCGCCCAGCACCGCCAGATTATGCGCGATGTTGCGGGCGACACCGCCGGGCGAGACGGATACGGTTCCGGGGTTGGATGTTCCCGGCAGCACATTGCCTAAGGCTTTCGCCTTGATGTCGATGTTG
>JBJXGL010000342.1:0-10426 GCA_046160365.1 Aestuariivirga sp.
GGCCTTGCGCAAGGCTTTCCGATTTGAAGAGAGGTTCTTAGAGATGCCTAAGTCGCAAGAGCGACTGTGTTGACAATTGATTTGACTGGTATTTATGTAAAAGTTCCAGGAAAACACATCAAAATCAATCATTTTGGCTGTGGCCCAGGAAAACTAAGGGCGGCTCGACCGCTTTAATGAACGCAACAATGGGAGGAGTACGATGTTGAGAAGGCGCAATCTTTTAGCGGCTGCAGCCGTAATGCCAATCGCAGCCGTTGCTGGCACATCGTCGGCACAAGCGGCCGGTAAAACCTACTACTGGGTCTCGCACGGCGGACCGGCCGATCCGGTCTGGACGTATTTCCTGGCGGGAGCAAACCTTTGGGCAACCGACACGGGCAACACCGTCAACACCTCCTTCCATTCCGGAGACGTGCCCTCGCATCAGGAAGCGGCGCGCGCCGCCATCGCGGCGAAACCGCACGGCATCGTCTCGACAAGCCCCGATCCGGGAAGCCTGGTGGAGGTGGTGAAGGAAGCCCGCGCCGCCGGCATCCCCATCATCAACTTCAACACGCCGGACCCGAGCGCCGACTTCCAGGCCTATGTCGGCGCCAACCTCGAAGTGGTGGGCAAGGGCTGGGCGCAGTACCTCGTCGACAAAAAGCTGGTGAAGGACGGCGACTTCGTGTGGATGCCGGTGGAAGTGCCGGGCGCCACCTACGGTGTGCAGGAGGAAGCCGGCGCCTCGACAGTGTTGAAACCCATGAACATCACTTGGGAGGTGACCGACAACACGCTCGACCAAGCCGAGGTCATCAACCGCATGGCCGACTACCTCACCGCCAACCGGGCGAAGATCAAGGCGATCATCGGCTTGGGCGATCTGGTGACCGGCTCAATCAAGCGGGTGTTCGACCAGGTGGGCGTCAAGCCCGGCGAAATCCCGGTGGTGGGCTGGGGCAACTCCACTGACACCACGCAGGAAGTGTTGAACGGCTATGTCAACGCCGCGCAGTGGCAGGATCCGCACGCCACGAGCTACATGGCGCTCTCCATCGCCGCCATGGCGTCTGGCGGCATTCCCCCGGGCTTCGATATCATCACCGGCGCGCTCTACGAGAAGGACACGGCAGGCGTGTACGACAAGATACTTTCCGGCGGCTGATACTTCCGCTCTCCCTCCCCCTCGTGGGGAGGGAGAGCAAACAACAAAAGAGGGGGCGGCATGGAGCGGTCACTTGTCGAGCGGCTTATCTCGAAGCCGGAGCTTGGGCCATTGATTCTCCTGGTGCTCCTGCTCGCCGTGTTCACGGCCATCAACCCCGCCTTCATGTCGGCACAGAACATCTCCAACGCCTTCACCTTCACCGTCGAACTCGGCCTCATCGCACTCGCAATGACGCTGCTCATGACGTCCGGCGAGTTCGACTTGTCGGTGGGCTCAGTGTTCGGCTTCTCCGCGGTGCTGATGTGGACACTATTCAACACCGGCCTCATGCCGATGGGCGTGGCGTTCCTCGCCGCCATGGCGATGGCGCTTTTCATCGGTTGGGCGAACGGCATGCTGGTGACGAAGGAGGGAATCCCATCGTTCCTTGTCACGCTCGGCATGCTGCTGGTGGTGCGCGGCACGGCGCTCTATACCACGCAAGGATTCCCGCAGAACACTTGGCGCGCCGACGATCAGTGGCTGGCGGAATTGCTGGTGGGTGACGTCACCATCTTCGGACTGCGCCTCTACATGTCGATGTTCTGGTTCGCGCTCGCCGCCATCGCCACCCACTATGTTCTGACGCAAACCAAGGTGGGCAACTGGATCCAGGCCTCCGGCGGCAACCCCAACGCCGCCAGAGCGCGTGGCGTACCGGTGAACCGGGTGAAGATAATACTCTTCATGTTTTCCTCCGCCATGGCGGCCTTCGCCGGCATCATCTCCTCGATCCGCACCCAAGCGGCGAACCCCAATTCCGGCACCGGCTACGAACTCGAGGTGATCGCCATGGTGGTGATCGGCGGCACGGTGTTGACCGGCGGACGCGGTACCATCATCGGCACGGTGCTCGGTATCTTCATCCTGCGCTTCATGAGGAACGGCATTGTCATGATCGGCGTGCCGGGGCTCGCCTACAACATCTTCATCGGCGGCATCATTCTCGCCATGATGGTGCTGCACAACCGCATCGAACGCCGGCACATGACGGGGACCTGACGCGCCATGGCCGAAGACTTGATCCGCATGGTGGGCATCACCAAGCATTACGGCAAGGTGCAGGCGTTGACCAACGTGGACTTCACCGTCCACCCCAATGAGATCGTGGGATTGCTCGGCGACAATGGCGCGGGCAAGTCTACGCTCATCAAGGTGCTCTCCGGCGCGGTGCCGATGACGAGCGGCGAGATCTACATCAAGGGCCGTAAGGTGGACATCAAGACCACCGCCGACGCCATCGCCAACGGCATCGAGACGATCTATCAGGACTCAGCGCTGGTGCCGCAGCTCTCCATCTCGCGCAATCTGTTCTTGGGCCGCGAACCCACCCGGAGCTTCAACCGCATGGACCAGGAAGCGATGAACCAGGTTGCGCGCGATCTGTTGAAGAAGGTCGGCATCACCAAGAACATTCCACCTACCACGCCCATCGGCTCGCTGTCCGGCGGCGAGCGCCAGGCGGTGGCCATCGCCCGCGCCATGCATTTCGACAGCGATCTCATCATCCTGGACGAGCCCACGAACAATCTCGGCGTGGCGGAGACTCAAGGGGTGCTGCGCTTCGTGCGTGGCGCGCGCGATTCAGGTCATTCCTGTATCTTCATCGCCCACAACATCCACCACGTGTTCCAGGTGGTGGATCGCATCGTGGTGATGCGGCGCGGAACCATCGCTGCGGATGATATTGACCCCAAGAAAATGTCGATCGCTGAAGTCGAAGACGTAATTACCGGGGAAACGCATTAAAGTCGGGAACGGCAAGGAGAGTGAGAATCCGCAATTTGAGGACTTGGCTCTAAGGAAGAACTCAACTCGAATTCGCTGATCTGACGCGTGTTTTTTGAGGCTCCCAAGTGTGGTCACCATGTTGACAACCCGCAAAATTTCGATAGCTTCAAACACGGACTAAAGGCGACGCTTGGTATGCTCATCTCGCCCGGCTTGTTTCGCAAAGGATCGCCTTTCAAGGAGATTCTTGCCGTCTTTTCGATCCAAAGAGAGATGAATGGGAGGAAGCTCAAATGCAAAAATTTCTCAAAGGAGTTCTTGTCGCTGCCGCAAGCCTGACGGCGATGACGGCGGTTGCCACTGCGGCAGGGCCAGAAGTCGTGGCTGGGCCGGGCTACAATCCGGAATGCTTCGCGCCGTTCACGCCCGAAACCAAGTTCATGAAGTATCCGAAGAAGGAGGGCCCCTATCGCATCGCGCTCGCCAACGGCTTCGTCGGCAACACCTGGCGCATCCAGATGATCAAAACCGCGAAGGCCTATGCCGATCAGCCGGATGTCAAGGGCGACATCAAGGAATTGAAGATCGTCTCCACCGGTACCGACGTCGCCGCGCAGATCGCCGCCATCGATAACTTCATCAACTCGGGTTACGACGCGATTCTCACTATTGCCGTGAACCCCACCGCATTCACTCCGGTAATCAAACGCGCCAATAAGGCCGGCGTCGTGCTGATTCCTTTCGATAATGTGCTCGACACGGAAGAAGTCGTCCAAGTCAACGAAGACCAGCTGGCAATGGGCAAGATGTGGGGCAACTGGCTGAAGAAGCACATTCCCAATGGCGGTAAAATCCTCGAAGTGCGTGGGCTCCCCGGGAACCAGGTCGACCGCGACCGCCATCTCGGCATCCGCGCCGTGCTGGAAGATCCGGCGGGGCCGAAGTACGAGATCATCGAAGTGGTCGGCAATTGGGACGACGGCACCGCGCAGAAGGTGACCGCCGACGCCATCGCCGTGCACAAGAAGTTCGACGGCGTGACAGTGCAAGGCGGCTCCACCGGAACCGTGCGTGCGATGATCGACGCAGGTCACCCCTTCGTGCCTGTGGCAGGCGAGGCTGAGAACGGCTTCCGCAAACTCTGCGCTGAGAATGGCGACAAGGGACTCCTGTGCTCGTCCGCCGGCCAGTCGCCGGGCCTCGTCGCCATCGCCATGAAGACGGCGATCACGGCGCTGAAGGGCGAGACGCTGCCGCAGTATGTGTCGGTGCCAATCCCACTCACCGAGCATCCGGATTTCAAGGCCGGCGAGAACTATTATCCCGACCTTGGCGACAACTTCTTCACGCCGAACGAGTTCGCGCCCTGTGGCGTGAACATCAAGGCGACAGAGATCATGGGCAAGTCGGAAGCCGACCAATAGGCTTTTGGATGATCGGCCATTTGGCGGTCGGCCTTGCAGGCCGCCCGCCAGTGGCTGCAATCTGAAGATGGATAGTCCCCCACTTCTCGAATTGAAACGCGCCTCCAAGCGCTATGGTGGCATTGCCGCCCTGACCGAGGTGGATTTCACCGCGCGGGCGGGCGAGATTCATGCGGTGTTGGGGGAAAACGGGGCCGGCAAGTCGACGCTGATCAAAATTGTCTCCGGCGTCACCGACGCAAGCGAAGGCGAAATGCTGCTGGCAGGCAAGCGCGTGGCATTCCGTTCGCCGGTCGAAGCCATGAACGCAGGCGTCGTCTGCGTGTTCCAGGAGCTGTCGCTGCTGCCTGACCTTACTGTCGCGGATAATCTCTCCATGGCCGATCCGCCGCTGCGCGGCGGATTCATCGATGCGGGCGCGCAACGCCGCCGTGCCGTAGAGCTGCTCACCCGCGTCGGCTGCGAGGACGTGCATCCGCAGGAGCTGGTTAAGAATCTGCCGCTGTCGCGCCGCCAGATGGTGGAAATCGCCAAGGCGCTCGCAAAGAAGCCAAAGCTGTTGATCCTCGACGAGGCGACCTCTGCGCTCACCGCCGCAGACGTGCAGCGCATCTATGCAATTATCCGCGAGCTGAAAGCCGAGGGCGTCGGCATTCTCTATGTCTCGCACCGCATGCACGAGATCGAGGCCTTGGCCGATGTGGCGACGGTGTTCCGCAACGGCCGCAAGATTGAGACATTCCGCAAGGGTGAGCGCTCGGTGAACGAGATCATCCAAATGATGATCGGCCGCGATTACAGCCACCAATATCCACCGAAACCACCCTATCAAGCGGACCGTCAGGAAGCCTTGCGAGTGTCGAATCTCGGCTGGGGCCGCGAGCTGAGTGGCATTACTTTCACCGCCGGCAAAGGGGAGATCTTGGGCCTCGGCGGACTCGACGGCCAGGGCCAGCGCGAGCTGCTTCTGGCGCTGTTCGGCGTGCTTCGCGGCGTCGAGGGAACTGTCTCCATCGATGGAGCGCCAATGGCGCTAACCGGCCCCCGGCCTGCCATGCGGGCCAAACTTCCCGTGGCGCTGATCCCGGAGGACCGCAAGGTCGAGGGCCTGATGCTGCCGATGAGCGTGCGCGACAACCTGACACTCGCCTCTCTACCGCAGCTGCGGTCCGGTCTTGGCATCGATGCTCGTAAGGAAGCCGGCGCGGTAAAGAAAATGATCGAGCGCCTGCAGATCAAGGCGCCGGATGTGGCGGCGCCGGTCGCCACCCTCTCCGGCGGCAACCAGCAGAAGGTGGTTCTGGCGAAGTGGCTGATGACTGAGCCCGGTATTATTCTTCTGAACGACCCGACACGCGGCATCGACGTCGGCACAAAGCAGGATTTCTACAAACTCATGCGGAATCTCGCCGCGGAGGGCCGCACCATCGTGTTCTACTCCACCGACTATGCGGAGCTGATCGGTTGCTGCGACCGGGTGCTGATCCTCTATGGTGGCCGCATCACCCGCGAGTTGAAGGGCGAGGAGTGCACCGAGCATAATCTCGTGGCGAGTGCGCTCAACGTCGATACCGCAACGGAGAAAGCCGCGTGAGCGACTGGCGATACTTCTTCTCGCACAATCTCGGCACGCTCACCGCGGTGGGCCTGTTCGTGCTCATGTTCGGCATCTATGTCGGCAACCATTCGGCGGGCTTGAACCCCGCTGTTGCAATGACGGCAGCAAACAAAGCGGTGCTGCTGGCCCTTGTCGCTATGGCGCAAACCTTACCGGTGCTGACCCGCGGGCTCGACCTCTCGGTCGGCATGGTGTTCGTGATGGCGAATTGCCTCGCCTCGACCATCGTGGTCGGCAGCATCGGCGAGGGGCTCATCGGCTGCGTGGGCGTTCTGGCGCTTGGTCTTCTCGCGGGCTTCATCAATGGTGCCATCGTGGTCTGGGGCCGCCTGCAGCCGATCATTACCACCCTCGCCACCGGCGCGGTCTACTACGGCGTGTCGTTGTATTTGCGGCCGGAGCCCGGCGGCGACGTGCAGTCAGACATCGCCGACTTCGTCACCGGCCAGCTTTTCGGCACGATTCCC
This sequence comes from Aestuariivirga sp., assembly GCA_046160365.1. Taxonomy (GTDB): domain Bacteria; phylum Pseudomonadota; class Alphaproteobacteria; order Rhizobiales; family Aestuariivirgaceae; genus Aestuariivirga. The sequence goes on from JBJXGL010000342.1 coordinate 6,433, forward strand.
ACGGCGCTTGCCCTGCTTTTGATTGTTGTGCTCTTCGTTTGGATTCCCTATCGCAGCTCGGTGCTGGGCCGCGGCGCCTATGCGGTGGGATCGAACGAACAGGCGGCCTACATGTCGGGCGTGCCGGTCGAGCGCTCCAAGTTGCTCGCCTACACGTTGGCCGGATTCCTTGCTGCGCTCGGCGGACTGATCCTCACCTTCAATACCTATTCTGGCGAGGCGTCCTCGGCGATCGGTGGCTCCTACACCTTGAACTCCATTGCGGCCGTAGTGATCGGCGGTACATCGCTTTTCGGCGGTTGGGGCTCCGCCATCGGCTCGGTTTTCGGCGCTTTCGTGCTGCGCTCCATCGAGGACCTGCTCTTCGTCTTCGATCTGCCGCCGCTTTGGCAGCCACTGTTCCAAGGCGTCGTGCTGCTGATCGCCATCAGCCTCGGCGCGGTCAGGGTGTTCCGCATCCGTAACCGCTTGGAGCTCTTCACATGAACTTCAGCGCCGCGCAGCGGATGGGCTTCGACTTGCCCGTCGCCATCGCCTTCAGCTGCATCGTGCTGATGGTGCTGGTGGGCGCGGTGTTCATTCCGCAGCTGTTGTCGCCCGAGTATCTGCTGCAGCAGCTGCAGACCGGCGCTTTCCTCGGTATTATCGCAAGCGGCGCGATGATGGTGATCCTGCTCGGCCACATCGATCTCTCCATCCCCTGGACGGTGACGCTCGGTGCGATGATGGCCACGGCGCTCGGCGGCTGGATCGGTCCAACCGGCGTCACATTCGCCATCCCATTCGGCATACTCTGCGGCACCGTCATCGGCGTGGTGAACGGCCTCGGCGTCGCTTACCTGAGACTGCCGTCGATGATCTTCACTCTCGGCACCAACGCCGTGGTGCAGGGGCTGATGGTGCTGCACACCGGCGGTTTTGCACCACAGGACCACGCTACAGACGCCATGCACTTCCTTGCGACCAAGCGCTCCATCCTCGGGATTCCCAACGCCCTGTGGGTGTGGGCAGCCGTCGGTGTGATTGTCTTGCTGATCTTGAAGCGCACCTCCTTCGGCCGCTCCGTCTACGCCATCGGCAACCGCGAGTCGGTGGCGTATCTCTCCGGCATCAACACCAACCGGGTACTTATCGGCTGCTTCGCGCTGTGCGGCGCCTGCTCGGCGTTGGCCGGGGTGCTGCTCGCGGGCTATTCGACCAAGGCCTACCAGGCCATGGGAGATGCCTATCTCCTGCCGGCGATCGCCGCCGTGGTGCTCGGTGGCACCAACATTCTCGGCGGCCGCGGCAGCTATCTTGGAACCATCGCCGGTGTTATTCTCATTACCCTGCTCCAGTCCATTCTCTCGGTCATGCAGATGCCGGAGGCGGGGCGGCAGGTGATCTATGGCACGGTGATCATCGGCATGCTGCTGCTATACGGACGCGGAGCGAAGACGCGAGCATAAAGGAGGTTCCCATGGGTGCGATCCTTTTGAACAACGTAACGGTCTGGGATGGCGAGTCCGACGCCGCCTATCCGGGTGAAGTGCTGATTGAGGGCAATCGCATCAAGGCCGTCGCGAAGGGGGTGATCGCCCGCGAGCGGGCGTCGGAGGCGATTGACGGCGGCGGCATGTTCCTGATGCCAGGTATGGTTGAGGGGCACTGCCATCCAAGTTTCGTCGGCGTCACGACCAACGCCGAGCTCGGCCGCATCGCGCCCGAACCGCACACCATCCGCACGGTGGCGAATGTGAAGCTGCTGCTCGATATTGGCTTCACCTCAATCTTCGAAGCAGCTTCCGCCAAGCCAATGATCGGCGTCGCGGTGCGCGACGCCATCAATGAGGGCACCATCCCCGGCCCGCGCATGCGCGCCGCAAGTCCGGAAGTGACAGCGACCGCAGGCCTCGGCGACGAGCGGCGGCGGCACATCCACGAGGAAAGTTTCGGTCTCACCGCCGACGGGCCCATCGAATTTCGCCGCGTAGCGCGCGAATGCGTGCGCGACGGCGTCGACAACATGAAGATCAACATATCCGGCGACGAGTTCGTGAGCCACGCTCGTGCAGAAGTTACGACTCTCGCGGACGACGAACTCGCTGCCTTCGTCGCTGTTGCACATGGCTACGGCAAGATGGTCGCCGCGCATGCGCGCTCTTCGCTCAGTGTAAAGATGGCGGTGCGCCACAAGGTCGATTGCATTTATCACTGCGACTTTGCCGACGAAGAGGCGCTGGACCTATTGGAGAGCGTGAAGGACACATCCTTCGTCGGCCCCGCATTCGGCCTCGTCCACAACTGCGCAGTGGAGGGCGAGAAGTACGGCATGAGCCGCGAGGTGGCCGAGAAGATGCACCTCCTTCGCAAATTCGAGGCGACCTGCGCCACCTATCACAAGATCCGCAAGCGCGGCATTCGCGTGGTGGTGGGTGGCGACTACGGTTTCACGATCACCCCAATGGGGCAGAATGCACGCGACATCGGCCATTTCGTCAAGTACTTCGGCTATTCGCCCGCCGAGGCGCTGCGGTGCGCTACGAAAGTCGGTGCGGCGCTGATGGGCCATGCGGGCGAGCTTGGCGTTGTGAAGGAAGGCGCGCTCGCCGATTTGCTGCTGGTGGACGGCAGTCCCCTGCAAGATCAGTCCGTGTTGGTGGGGCCCGGCCGCTTCGCCATGATTATGAAGGATGGCCAGATGCACAGGGATCCGCGTGAATACGGCAAACAAAGAAGGCAGGTAGCGGCCGAATGATCGACGAATCTCCTTTGCTGACGATAGCAAGGCGAATCGAACGTCCGAACACAGATGTGATCGCTTCATTTGGTGGAACACCAACCAGTTTCATCGTCGATGCCATGGGTGGGAATGGCGCGCTTGATTTCCGGATCAAGTCCATCGGCTTAGTGCGGCCTTTCGTGGGTGTGGCGCTAACCTGCAATTGCGGTCCGGCCGACAATCTGGCCCTGTGTGCTGCCGTCGCGCAATGCCAACCAGGCGATGTTCTGGTGGCGGCGACCGGCGGTTACATTGGTGCATCGGTCGTGGGAGATTTGCTGCTTGGAATCGCCAAGAACCGCGGCGCCGCAGCCTTCGTCACCGACGGGCTGGTGCGCGATGTGAATGACATCGAGGCCTTGCAGTTCCCGGTGTTCGCTATGGGTGCTACACCCAATTCTCCGTCGCGCAATGGCCCGGGCACAGTCGGCCTTACGGTACAGTGTGGTGGACTTGCCATCGCTTCGGGTGACATCATCATTGGCGACCGGGATGGTGTGGTGGTGGTGCCGCTAGCCGCAGCAAACGGTGTATTGAAGGCATTGTCCAAGATCCGGGTTGCGGAGGCGCAGATGCTGTCGCAAGTCAAAGAAGGCCTGACCGAGGTCGGTTTTGTGGCCGAGCTCCTGGCGAGCTGGCACGTCCGACGGGTTGATCCGTAGAGGAGAACACCATGATCGATTTCCCCATTATCGACTCCCACGTTCACCTGCTGGACCAAAAGCGATTCAAATACTCATGGGCCAAAGGTGCGCCAAAACTGGATCGCGATTGGTCGCCCGAAGACCTGACTGCCGCTGCGCGGCCAAATGCTATCGAAGGTTTCGTATTTGTCGAAGTGGATGTTGACATACCGCAGTACATCGATGAGGCCGAGTGGGTGCAGTCTATCGCCAACCGAGACCCGCGCCTCAAGGGCTGTGTGGCGGCCTTGCCGCTTGAGCGCGGACCGGCAATCGAACCCGAATTGGCGCGCATTGCGGCGCTGCCGGTGGTGCGCGGCGTCCGGCGCTTGATCCAGAACCAGCCGGATCCGGACTATGTCCTGAAGCCGGATTTCCTTGCGGCGCTCAAGTTGCTGCCCAAATACGAACTAAGCTTCGACGTCTGCATTTTTCATCATCAACTGCCGAACACCCTGGAGATGATGCGGCATTGCCCGGACGTCTCCTTCGTGCTGGACCACATCGCCAAGCCGGGGATCAAGGCGGGTCTCACGGAGCCTTGGCGCAA
>JBJXGL010000343.1:0-9129 GCA_046160365.1 Aestuariivirga sp.
GCCCGGTGCGGTCCGCGAAGAACTCCGTCTCGCCCGCAACGTAGTGGTGGAAGGTATCGTGCGTCAGCTTGAATCGCTTCGCCCCTCCCACGGCATCGATCGCTGCCACCGCTTCCGCCTTGCGCCGAAGCGAACACTCCTCGAAGCCAAGTGGCTCTACGCAGCCGATAAGACCATGATCCTTGAGAACGGACTTCAGCCCATCCAACGCCACCCGCAGCCCGTCGAGCCGGGCTGTCTGTTCGGGCCGGAACTTGGTGTCGTTGGTCGGAACCAGAATGAGATTTTTCGCCCCCGTAAGCGCCGTGTACTCAGCCAGTCGATTGGCCTCATCCGCCTTCTTGCGGTCCCACTGGTTCCAGCGCTGCAGCGCATTCACATTGATGATGGTGATGCCCTTGTCCTTCGCCAGCTTGCCGATCGCCTTGGCATTCCTGTTCCCCATCAGCGCCGTCGGAATGTCATTCCGGATTTCCACCGCATTGACGCCAAGCCTCAGTGCCAAATCGAAAAACTCGGCATAGCGCAACTTCGGCGCCACCATATGATTGAGCGAAAACAGCATCTGTCCGTCCTCTCCGATAAAGTATGGCGGCGCTGTTACCAGCCGCCGCCACAGGCGTCATCCGCGCGATGACGGATTATCGCAGAATCTATCACGCCGCGCGCGTACCGAGCTTCAAATCCATGGCCTCCAAAACGCGGACGACGGTTGCAAATTCCGGATTGCCCTCGGCGCTCAGCGCCTTGTAGAGGCTTTCCCGAGTCAATCCCGCCCTCTTGGCGACTTTCGCCATGCCACGCGCGCGCGCCACGACGCCAAGTCCATGAGCGATGAGGGCAGGGTCGCCCGACTCGAATATCTCATCCAGATATGCGCGGATCATCGCGGGGCTGTCGAGATAGTCGGCGGGATCAAACTTCTTGGTCTTCAGTTTGTATTTGGCCATGGCTTCCTCATAGGCGTTGCACCAGCTGCTTGGCCCGATCGAAATCCCTTAGCTGGGACGACTTGTCACTCGCGCAGAGCAGTATGACCAGCGTCTTGCCGCGTTGACTGACGTAAACGCGGCGTCCCGGTCCGTAGCCGATCTTCATCTCGCTGACGCCGCTGCCGAGGGCTTTTGCGTCTCCGGGGTTGCCGAGTACGAGTCGATCAATGCGGGCCAATACCTTCGCGCGCGCTGAATTTGGACGCCTTCTTCAATCCCTCAATCAAGCGTAAATTAAATCCATGAACGATTTGACGCAATTGATTCTGGCACAAGTGGTTGATGCATTCTCGGCTTCGGCGCGTCGTGAAGAATTCAATGGCATCTCCGCAAAGGCACTAGTTTCTGCAAATTCTGACGAATCTACCGTTCGCAGAGTCTTGAAAGTACTGGTCCGCGAGGGCCAATGCAATTGTACCTTTGCAAGCGTCCACATCAATCCCGCAATAAAGCGGCAGACTGACCTCAACGTCGATGACCAAGTCAATCTTCTGAGATCGGAAGAGCTTTCACACATGAGTGTTTATCCAAGCCGAGCTATCATGGAAGTTGCACTTGAGCCGATTGAATTTGTCGATAGGCCTTTCACCCGAGAGCTTGCTCTGGCAACCGCACAACTCGAATTTGTCGGATTTGAGCTAGCTGTAATTGATCGCTACACGCAAGACCCCAACTACAAAGTCGAATTCAATGACTACATGGGGCACTTGGGGGTATGCGATGCAGCTTATCTTAGCGGGGAATTTCCCAGTAAGGACAAGATTGGCTTGCAGAAGTTTGGGTTGGGCTTTGGTGAGAATAAACACCCATGCATTGTAGTTTTCTATCGCTATCTTGCCGATCTAACCGCGGAGCATCAACAATATTGGAAAAGTTATAAAATTGATGGACTAGTTAATATCACCGAGCAGTATTATCAGTCGAGTTTCGAAGGAAAATTCTGGGAGAACCGATCCGCCCGTTATGGGTTGACGCAAGAGATTATGCTAATCAACACGATGACCGAGGCAATCTGGGGAAATCGGCTGTTTCGCACTCATGAATTTCCGACAGGAGCAGCGAGCATCACAGCATTTTCTCGACCAACACGAGAAAACCTAAACAATTTTATTCACACGCTCGACAAGATGCTTTCCGAAAACATACAGAAGACCTTCTTTCGAATGTTTCCTGGGCTCGAAGGTCAGTCAGGAAAAGACCGTACAAGTAAACAAAACAAGGGCACAATAACCTTGCTAAGAGATTGGCTGCAAAGCGAGGGAAGATGGGAGTCGGTTAAGGCAGTCGATGAGGTAATTATCAAGCCCATCCGCGAGATCAGAAACCTTCGGCAAAAGCCGGCCCATATTTTGGAAGCGAACGACTATTCCGTTGAATATTATAAGGACCGCAAAAGGCTTCTTTGGGGCGCTTTCAACAGTCTCTCAAACATTCGAGCGTTTTTGAGCAGACATCCAAAGGCAAGCCATGTCGAGGTTCCAGAATGGCTCGACAGCGGGAGAGTTGACGTTTTCTAGTTCCCCGCTTCACTGCACCCGCATATCATCCTTCGAAATCCCCGCCACCGCCACCGGCTTCTTCATCGCATCGCGCCTGAACGGCTCGCCGAGCTCCTGGTTGATCATCGCCTCGATGAGCGTGGTCTTGCCGCGCTTCATCTGATCCTCGACCGCTTTCGCCAGCGCATCGCGGAGCTCGTCCATCGTCCGCGCCACGACACCTTGCAGCCCGCAGGCCTTGGCGATCCCGGCATAGGAGACGTTTTCATCAAGCTCGGTGCCGACGAAATTGTCGTCATACCACAGCGTCGAGTTCCGCTTCTCCGCCCCCCACTGATAGTTGCGGAACACGATCATGGTGATGGCGGGCCAGGGCTTGCGGCCGATGGCGGTGAGCTCCGTCACGGCGATGCCGAAGGCGCCGTCGCCGGCAAATCCCACAACCGGCACATCGGGGCAGCCGATCTTGGCGCCGATCACCGATGGCAGTCCATAACCGCACGGCCCAAACAATCCCGGCGCCAGATATTTCCGCCCCTCGTCGAAAGTGGGATACGCATTGCCGATGGCGCAATTGTTGCCGATGTCGGAGGAGATGATGGCATTACGCGGCAGCGCCGCCTGAATGGCGCGCCACGCCATGCGGGGGCTCATCCATGCGGGCTTCGCCTTCCGAGCGCGTTCGTTCCATGTGGTGCCCGGATCGTCCTGCTCGTGATCCATGGACGAGAGCTCCTGCGCCCAGCGTGACTTGGTTGTGGCGATCAAATCCTTCCTCGCGGTGCGCCCCGCATCGCCCGCCTTGGACGAAAGCTTCGCCAGAATGCCTTCCGCCACCTTCTTCGCATCGCCCACAATCCCAACCGCGACCTTCTTCGTAAGCCCGATGCGGTTTGGATTGATGTCGACCTGAATGATCTTCGCATCCTTCGGCCAGTAGTCGAGCCCATATCCGGGAAGCGTCGAAAACGGATTGAGCCTGGTGCCGAGCGCCAGCACCACATCCGCTTGTTTGATCAATTCCATTCCCGCCTTCGAGCCATTGTATCCAAGCGGCCCCGCAAACAGCGGATGGTTTCCAGGAAACGCATCGTTATGCTGATAGCCCACGCACACCGCCGCATCGAGCCGCTCCGCCAGCGCTTTTGACGCCGGAATAGCACCCCCAATCACCACGCCTGCGCCATTGAGGATCACCGGGAACTTCGCCTCCGAAAGCAGCTTCGCCGCCGCCGCAATCGCATCCTCGCCACCGGAGGGCCGCTCGAAAGCCACCACCGCCGGAAGCTCGATGTCGACGACTTGCGTGAAATAATCGCGCGGCATGTTGATCTGTGCAGGCGCCGAGAGCCGCTTGGCATTCATGATCACGCGGTTCAGCACTTCGGCAACGCGCGAAGGATCGCGCACCTCTTCCTGATAGCCCACCATGTCCTTGAACAGCGCCATCTGCTCCACTTCCTGGAACCCGCCCTGGCCAATGGTGCGGTTGGCAGCCTGCGGCGTCACCAGCAAGAGCGGCGTATGATTCCAGTAAGCCGTTTTAACCGCGGTGACGAAATTGGTGATTCCTGGCCCGTTCTGCGCGATCATCATGCACATCTTGCCGGACGCCCGCGTATACCCATCCGCCATCATCCCCCCCGAGCCCTCATGGGCGCAGTCCCAGAACGTGATGCCCGCCTTGGGGAAAAGATCCGAAATCGGCATGAACGCCGACCCAATAATCCCAAACGCATGCTCGATGCCATGCATCTGCAGAACTTTGATGAAAGCTTCTTCGGTGGTCATTTTCATGGGCAGCGATCCTCAAGCAAACAATTGAACGCTATCTAGGCCGCGCCCGTAAAGCAGGCGAGCGCCAGTTCCGCCCGATCCCTCCCGCCAGTAAAGCGGGGCTTGGAAATAAGTCTCGAAACGTTATATTGTAACAATCATGTCCTTCCCAGATTCCCATCACAACCATTCGCAATGCACCGCCGATCTGCTCGGCCGCGCCGAACGCACCTGCGAGCGTAGAGGATCGCGCCTCACCGCGCAGCGCCGCGAGGTGTTGAACTGCGTGGCCGAAAGCCACAATGCGGTGGGCGCTTACGAGATCATCGAGCGCATGGCCTCGCACGGCCCGCGCCCCGCGCCGATCACCGTCTACCGCGCTCTCGACTTCCTCTTGGCTCATGGCCTCGTCCATAAGGTCGAAAGCCGCAACGCCTATGTCGCCTGCTCGCATTCCCATGACGATGAGCCAGCGGCACTTCTGGTCTGCGAGTCCTGCGGCCTTGTGGCGGAACTCGATGCGCCGGAACTCTTTTCGAAGCTCGAAAGTTCCGCCAAGGCGCAAGGTTTCGCTCCCCAGCGCTGCATCGTCGAGATGACCGGCCGCTGCGGCGCCTGCGCGAGGAGCGCCTGATGCTCAAGAAACAAGACGCGCTCATCAGTGCACGGAGCATCACCGTCGCCCATGGCGGCCGCACCATCCTCGACCAGGTCACCCTCGACGTGGTCAAAGGCGAAATCGTCACCGTCATCGGTCCCAATGGCGCGGGGAAATCGACTCTGGTCCGCGCCATGCTGGGGCTGGAGGTTTTGAAGGGCGGCAGCGTCGTCAAATCTCCCGGCCTGCGCGTGGGTTATGTGCCGCAGCGCTTTCCGCTCACCCCCAACGTGCCCATCGACGTGGCGCGGCTTCTGTCTCTCACACTTCGTCCGTCCGCTGATCAAATCGGAACCGCGCTGGAAGAAACCGGCATCGCCCATCTCGCCCACGCCTCCGTCGCAACGCTGTCTGGCGGCGAACTGCAGAGGGCACTTCTTGCCAGAGCGCTTCTCCGCAAGCCCGATCTTCTCGTCCTCGACGAACCGGTCCAGGCTGTCGACTTCATCGGCGAAACCAAACTCTACGAATTGATCGCCGCGATCCGCCGCAAGCACGCCTGCGGCATCCTCATGGTGAGCCACGATCTCCACATGGTGATGGCCGAGAGCGATCATGTCGTCTGTCTGAACGGCCATGTCTGTTGCGAAGGCGGCCCCGAAAAAGTGCGGAGCGATCCCGAATTCGCCCGCCTCTTCGGCCCAAATGCCGCCAAGGTCATCGCAACTTACACCCATCGCCACGATCATGATCACGAAAGCCATGAGCATCATGATCACAAACACTAATGCGTTTCACGGTTGGATGAACTCAACAGAACAAAGAAGTTCCGTCATGGCCCGCTTCAGGCGGGCCACCGACTGGCTGTTCCCGGACGCCAGCAGAATGGCGAATGACGTACGAAAACAGCCGAGCTCTTTGTGCATTGATGTGGCCGCGCCGTGCATGTCCGTGGGTGGCCCGCCTGAAGCGGGCCATGACGGATATTCTGGCGGGGAGATTCAAACAATCTCGGAACCGCTCTAGTGTTTGACATCCTCTCCGAGCCCTTCTTCCTCCGCGCTCTGGTCGCGGGCCTCGCCATTGCCAGCGTCGCGGGTCCCGTGGGCTGCTTCATCGTCTGGCGGCGCATGGCCTATTTCGGCGAAACCCTGGCCCACTCCGGCCTCTTGGGCGTGGGACTTGGAATGCTTCTGGGCGTCAGCCTGACGCTTGGCGCGGTGGCCGCGGCCATCGCCGTCGCCATCCTCCTCGTCCTCTTCCGCCGCCAGCGCCAGCTCGCGACCGACACCGTGCTCGGCATCCTCTCGCATGTCTCGCTGGCCATGGGCCTGATCGTCGTCGGCCTCGTCACCGGTGCTGCCTCCGATCACATGGACCTGCTGTTCGGCGACATTCTCACCGTCACCACACGCGACATTGCGGTCGTCGGCCTCGGCGCCGCGGTGGTGCTTGCCGTGCTCGCCTGGCTGTGGCGCGACTTGATCGCCATGTCGGTGCACGAAGAACTGGCCCAGGCCGAAGGCGTAAATGTCAGGCGTGTCGAATTCGGTTTCATTCTCTTGATCGCGCTGATGACCGCCATTGCCATGAAAATCGTAGGCCTTCTGCTCATCACCGCATTGCTCATCATCCCCGCAGCCGCCGCGCGAAGACTCTCCAACACGCCCGAGCGCATGGCCATCATTGCCGCTATCCTCGCCTGCGCCGCAGTAGCAGGCGGCCTCGTGCTCTCGGCCCTCGCCGGCACGATGTCGGGACCATCGGTGGTGCTCGTTTCGGGCGCACTCTTCGTCTTGACCCTTGCTTTGCCGCAGGCCAAGGAAGCAGCATGATCGCAATCAACTCTTGCCGAGACACGCCCCGCCGTCGAACCGCTTCGTTGCCCTTTTCGCGGAAGCCAAGGGCTGTCAAGGGCAGAGCCGCGAAGCGGTGCGAAGCACCCTTGACAGCCCTTGGCTTCCGCGAAGCCTTGCATCGAAGCGGTTCGACGGCTCCCTCCGCCCGAATGGAACAATTCGGATGACGTACTCCGCAAGAGGAACGCGCCGCGCCTCCGAAGGCGTCGCCATCGGCAATGTGCAAGTCGGCGGCGGCGCGCCCGTTGTCGTGCAATCGATGACCAACACCGATACGGCGGACATTGAAGGAACCGCGAAGCAGATCGCCGAACTCGCCGGCGCCGGTTCCGAACTCGTGCGCATCACCGTCGACCGCGACGAAGCAGCGAAGGCCGTTCCTCACATCCGCGACCGCGTGCGAGCGATCGGCCTCGATACCCCCATCGTCGGCGACTTCCACTACAACGGCCACACCCTGCTCGAAGAAAATCCCGGCTGCGCCGAAGCGCTCGACAAATACCGCATCAATCCCGGCAATGTCGGCTTCGGCGGCAAGAAGGACCGCAATTTCGGGGTGATGATCGAGACCGCGCTGAAATATGAGAAGCCCGTCCGCATCGGCGTCAACTGGGGTTCGCTCGATCAGGCGCTGCTCACCCAATTGATGGACGAAAATGCAAAAGCCAAAGAGCCCCGCGACGCGCGCGAAGTCATGCATGAAGCGGTGATCCAGTCCGGCCTTCTCTCGGCGGAGCGCGCGAAGGAACTGGGCCTCGAAGCAAACCGCATTGTCATCTCCGCCAAGTGCTCCGAAGTGCAAGACCTGATCGCCGTCTATCGCGGCCTTGCCGCGCGCTGCTCCTACGCGTTGCATCTCGGCCTCACCGAAGCCGGCATGGGTTCGAAAGGCATCGTTGCATCCGCAACCGCATTGGGCGTGCTGCTCCAGGAAGGCATTGGCGACACCATCCGCATTTCATTGACACCTGAACCCGGCGGCGACCGCACGCGCGAAGTGATCGTGGCGCAGGAGATCCTGCAAACCATGGGGCTCCGCTCCTTCGCCCCCATGGTGATCGCATGCCCCGGCTGCGGCCGCACCACATCGACGACATTCCAGGAACTGGCCCAGGACATCCAGACTTACGTCCGCACGAGAATGCCCGATTGGCGCGAGAAATATCCCGGCTTCGAAACCCTGCAGCTCGCTGTCATGGGCTGCATCGTCAATGGCCCCGGCGAATCGAAACACGCCGACATCGGAATCTCGCTTCCCGGCACCGGCGAGTTGCCCTCCGCGCCCGTCTATATCGACGGCAAGAAAGTAAAGACGCTCCGTGGCGAAAACATCGGCGCGCAGTTCAAGGACATCGTCGAAACCTATGTCCGAGACCGCTGGGGTGCTTGAAGCGCAAGGGCATGGCGCGGACACCGATCCGTTCCCCATGCCCGTCAACCGCTTCCTGAAGGAAGCCAACCAACACTTGATGCGCGGCGACATCATCGTCTCGCGCAGCGCCACACTCTCAAGCTGGGCCATCCGCCTTGCCACCGGCGGCGTCTTCAGCCATGCCGCACTCGTCTTCCTCGTGCCCGATCCGGAAGATGGTTTCGAGAACACCTTTCTCCTTGAGTCGGTTTCGGAAGGAGTCGGCATCGCCAACTTCCGCTCCTATCTCGAACGCAAGGCCGCAACCGATGTCGGCATCCTCCGGCTCGATGCGCCCTGGTACGATGCGAAGCTCCGCAAACTGATCCGCGGCGTGATGCTCGATCATGTGAAGTCGGGCTACGATTTTAAGACCGCCATGCGCATCTGGCTCGCGGTTGCCTTCGGAGCCCGGCTCGGCTGGTTCCGCATCCGGAAGGGGCGCAAGTCCTCCATGGCAAACGCGGTGCGCACCGCGCCAAAACGCTGGGTCCCGCCGCAATTCATCTGCAGCGGCTTCGTCCAATACGGTTTCGTCGAACTCCTCCGCCGCATGGGTTTAGACCCCCAACTCGCCATCTTCCACGAAGGCCTGGACCCCACCGACCAGAACGGCCTCCTCGCCGTAACCCCAGACGACATCGCCAAAAGCAAGAAACTCACTTGGAGCTTCGTCGTCCGAAGAGGCTGGGTCCACCGCGCCGCGTCATTCGAGCAAGCGGTGAAATCCATCTAACTTCACCCCCTATCGCGCCTCTAAGAATTTCGCCCTCTCCCGTCCTCGGGCTTGCCCGAGGATGGGAGAGGGTCCGCGAAGCGGGGGAGAGGGCAAGTCAATCCGCGCTCGCGGTGCCGGCGGTGTGGCCACGCGCCCTTGTATGAGCCGTGGATGTGATTTCTCGATTGAAGTGGCTACAGATTTCCTGCCCGCGAGGGCTGGAGATGCCCGGCTCCGCGAGCTTACGGAGCCGGGCAGACAGGGTGACGGATCGAA
>JBJXGL010000344.1:0-35615 GCA_046160365.1 Aestuariivirga sp.
ATCGTCGCCGACTGGTATCTGGGCCATATCTACCGCACCGGGCGCGGCGTGCCTGTCGACGATGCCACGGCCTATAGCTACTACGCCCGCGTGGCGGATTCATATGATGTGGAGGAACCCGACCAGAACCGGCTGCGCATCATGGTGGATGCGATGTTGCGGGTGGCCGACTATCATCGCAAGGGCGTGGAAGGCGCGGGCATCCGCCGCGATCCGGCATACGCCATCCACACCTATCTGAAATTGGCGACGACCTATGGCCATCCCGCCGCGCAGTATTCGCTTGGCACCATGCATATCAAAGGCGAGGGCGTGCGCGAAAATCCGCAGCAAGGGTTGAAGTGGCTCATGGCGGCGGCACGCAAGCGCTATGCGCCGTCGGAGGCCTATCTCGGCGATCTCTATTGGGAAGGCCGTCTCGTGCGCCAGGACCGTACGCGCGGCTACATGTGGTACATCCTCGCGCAGGAAGCGCTGAAGAACGACGATCATCCCGCAATCGCGCAGCGCTACGAGAGGATGCAGGAGCAGATTACCGAAGACGAGCGGCTCGAGGCGGAAGCGCGGGCGCGGATCTGGGCGGAGCGCTATCCGGTGGAGCCCAACGCGGTTCAGTGAGCGGTCTTGCGAAGTGGCCAGCTTAACGCCTACAAACTCGGTCAATGAACGACACTCCCGAAACTCCCGACATACGCCTGCCGCGAACTTCGGTGATTTCGCGGTTGCGCAACTATTTCTTCACCGGTCTCGTCATCACCGCACCCATCGCCATCACGATCTGGGCCACTTACTGGTTCGTGACGCTGTTCGACGCATGGGTGAAGCCATTCATCCCGGCTTACTACAATCCGGACAACTATCTCCCCTTCGAGCTGCCGGGCTTCGGTCTGATTTTCGCGCTGGCCTCGATCACCATCATTGGCGCTCTCGCCGCCAATCTCGTAGGGCGCACGCTGATCGGCTGGTGGGACAAGCTGCTGAACCGGACGCCGGTGGTGCGCTCGATCTACAAGGGATCGAAGCAGATCTTCGAGACGATCTTCTCGCAGAAGGGCGCATCGTTCCGTTACGTGTGCCTTGTCGAATGGCCTCGCCGGGGAACATGGTCGCTTGGGTTCGTGTCGCGGGAAGTGGACGGAGGTTTAGTGGGTCTTGAAGCAGGGAGGCAGATGTATGCGGTCTATGTCTCTACAACGCCAAACCCGACTTCGGGTTATGTGTTCTTCGCGGACAAGGACGACGTGCAGATCCTCGACATGACGGTCGAGGATGGATTGAAGCTGGTGATTTCCATGGGGCTGGTGTTCCCGGACCGGCCGGCGCGCCCAGCCGATGAGTTGGCAAAAGCGGGCCATTCGCGCCGCGTCAGCCAGAAGAAAGCAACTTGATCGCTTCGTCCCGCTCGAAGAGATAAAGCAGCAGCCTGAGCGCTTCGCCACGTTCGGTTTTGAGGGAAGGGTCGCGGCGCAGGATCAGCGCGGCATCGTCATGGGCAGCGGTCATGAGGTCTTGATGCGCGCCGATGTCCGCGAGCCTGAATTCCGGCAGGCCGGATTGGCGCGTGCCCAGAACCTCCCCGGCCCCTCTGAGCCGCAAATCCTCCTCGGCGATGCGGAATCCATCGTCGGTTTCGCGCAGGATCGTGAGGCGCGCCTTGGCGGTCTCACCCAGCGGCTCCTGATAGAGCAGGACGCAAGCCGATTTCTCGCTGCCACGGCCGACGCGGCCGCGAAGCTGATGAAGCTGCGCCAGGCCGAAGCGCTCGGCGTTCTCCACGATGATGATGGTCGCTTCGGGCACATCGACTCCGACTTCGATGACCGTTGTGGCGACGAGGATGGAGATGGTTCCGGCTTTGAAGGACGCCATCGTCGCATCTTTCGCGGAGCCTTTCATCCGGCCATGGACGAGGCCCGTTTGGCCCGGAAAAATCTGAGCGAGCGCGGCGTAGCGCTCCTCGGCGGCGGCGCTCTCGACCATGTCGCTTTCTTCGACCAGCGGACACACCCAGTAAATCCGTTGCCCCTTCGCCAAGCTACGGCGGATGCCATCGATCACATCGTCGATGCGCGAAATTGGGATGGTGCGCGTATCGATAACTTGCCGGCCCGCGGGCTTCTCGGTGAGGCGTGAAACATCCATGTCGCCGTAGACAGTGAGGGCAAGCGTTCGGGGAATGGGTGTTGCGGTCATCACGAGTAAATCGGTCGCAGCACCCGCTTTCGCCTGTAACGCCAAACGCTGATGAACGCCGAAGCGGTGCTGTTCGTCGATGACGGCGAGGCCCAGGTCGCGGAAGTTAACTCCTTCCTGAAATAGCGCATGGGTTCCGACAAGAATGTCGCAAGCGCCATTTCGAAGCCTTTCCAGGGTCTCTTCGCGCTGTTTTCCCTTTTCCCTGCCTGTGAGGAGATCGATCCGCAATCCCGCAGCGGCGCAGATCGGTTCGAGTGTTGCGAAATGCTGGCGCGCGAGAATCTCGGTCGGCGCCATCAATGCTCCTTGTGAGCCACATTCGACCGCAACCGCTAAGGCGAGGAGCGCGACCACGGTTTTTCCAGAGCCCACATCGCCTTGCAGCAAGCGCAGCATGCGCTCGGGGGCGGCCATGTCGGCAACGATTTCCGAAACGGCCTGTGTTTGTCCGGCTGTAAGTGTGTAGGGCAGGGAGGCGATGATCTTCGTGCGTAAGCGGCCATCGCCCTTCAACTGCCGCCCCGCCGCGCGTTTCATGTGCCGGCGAACCAGTCCCAGCGCGAGTTGGTTAGCGAGCAACTCGTCGTAAGCGAGCCGTGTCCGTGAAGGGGACAGAGGCCCCACGCCCGAGACTGTTTCGGGATGATGCAAGGCACGGAGCGATGCGGCGAAGTCCTGCCAGCCGTGGCGCTGCTGGAAGGCGGGATCGAGCCATTCTG
This sequence comes from Aestuariivirga sp., assembly GCA_046160365.1. Lineage (GTDB taxonomy): Bacteria > Pseudomonadota > Alphaproteobacteria > Rhizobiales > Aestuariivirgaceae > Aestuariivirga. The sequence continues at coordinate 2,916 of JBJXGL010000344.1, forward strand.
GCAATTGGGGAATGCGCTCGGTGGCGGTGCGGATGGCGCGTCCCAGCAGTTTCCCACCGATGCCTTCGGTCAGCGGATAAACCGGCTCGATGGTGGGGAGTGCTGCCAGTTGATCAGCGGTCAGCACATAGTCCGGATGCACGATCTGCGGCTCACCGCCATACCATTCCACCTTGCCGGAAATGTAGCGCTGTTCGCCGGTTGGCAGGAGGCGCGACAGGTGATCGCCGAAGGTTTGGAAGAAGACGAGGGTGAGGACTCCTGTGCCGTCGCTCACGGTGACTTTGTAAGGAGCCTTGCTGCCCTTTGGCGGCGGCCTGTGCTGCATGGCCCTGGCTTCGACGGTCACGGTTCCTTCGCGGGGTAACTCCGAGATTGAGGGCCGGTAGCGGCGGTCGATCAGGCCATAGGGGACATGGAGCAGAAGATCGATGATGCGGGCAGGGTTCCCCGCCGCGGCTCCCTGCGGATTGACGAGCTTCGCCAGCACCTTTTCGAGCTTGTTGCCAATACCCTTGATCTGGGTGGCGCTGGCAAAGAGGGGATTGAGGATTTCGGGCCGCATAGGCTGAATGTGAAGGGATTTCGCGCGTTCGCCAAGTGCATTGCACGTAAGTCTTCCACCGTTTATTGAGGCGCGGAATGACCTCCTCCCAAGCTCATCTGGAGACCGCTCGAAAGCGCCTCACTTGGCGTGCGTCGCATCGTGGCACGCGCGAGCTTGATCTCGTTGTAGGTAGCTTCGTGCGCGCCCGCGCTACGACTATGACAGTGGGCGAGATCGCTGAGCTTGAGGAACTGCTCGAACTGCCGGACGATCTCTTGCAGGCGTGGCTCACCAAGTCGGCACCCGTTCCGCCGGAACAGGACAGCACGCTGTTGCAGGATCTTTTGTCGCACAGGCCATGATCGATCTTGCGGAACTGAAGCACCGCCTCGGCAAGCCCGGGCGTCATGATGTGTCGGCTGTGGTTACAGGCTTCGATGCGCTGGTGCTTGGCGAGTTGGCGCAACAGCCGGACGTGCCGCCGCTTCTTTTCGTGGCAAGCGATGACCAGCGTTACGTGTCAATCGCGGAGCAACTCGAGTTCTTTGCGCCCGAACTTGATTTGGCGCGCTTCCCGGCCTGGGACTGCCTGCCTTACGATCGCGTATCGCCGGCAGCCGATGTCATTGCGCGAAGACTTTCGACGCTTTCGCGGTTGGCGGATGGAGGCATTCAGCCGCGTATCATCCTGACGACTGTCGCAGCGCTTCTGCAGCGGGTGGTGGCCCGGGAAAAACTCAGCTCCTCGCGACTTTCGGCAAAGCCCGGTCAGAATGTTGGCATCGAAAAGCTGACCGCTTTCCTTGCGGCGAATGGCTACATCCGATCGAGCGCAGTAGTCGAGCGTGGCGAGTTCGCGGTGCGTGGCGGCATTCTCGATGTGTTTCCGCCGGGACTTGAAGCGCCTGTAAGGCTTGATTTCTTTGGAGACACCATTGAATCGATCCGCAGCTTCGATCCCGAGTCGCAACGCTCCACATCGACGCTCGACGCTCTTCGCCTCAACGCCGCGAACGAAGTGTTGCTGATCGAGGAGAATATCGCGCGGTTCCGCGGCGCTTATGCGAAGGCGTTTGGCGGGATTGACATTTCCGATCCGCTTTATGAGTCGATCACCGGGGGCAGGCGTTATCAGGGCATGGAGCACTGGCTGCCGCTGTTTCACGAACGGCTGGAGACGCTGCTCGACTATTTGCCCGATGCCGCGATTGTCCTCGATCATGGCGCGGAAGAGGCGATGGCCGCGCGCGAAGCGCAGATCGCCGAGTTTTACGACGCCAGGCGCGAGGCGATGACGAAGCAGGGCTTTGGCGCAGCACCCTACAAGCCGCTGCCGCCGGATGCGCTTCATCTTCCGCACCACGCGTGGAAGGAAGCCGCGACGAACCGAAGTGTCAGCCAGTTTTCGCCCTTCGACAGCCCACAGGCCTCGGCCATAAATCTCGCTTCACGGCGTGGGCGGAGTTTTGCAGCCGAGCGCAGTCAGGCCGGCGGCAACGTTTACGAAGCCGTCAAGGCGCATGTGGCCGGCAAGCGGAAGGATGGAAAGCAGACGATCATCGCCGGGTGGACCGAAGGATCGGTCGAGCGCCTCGAAACCATTTTGCGCGATCATGAGTTGGCGCCCCTTGCCGTAACGCGGAGTTGGGCGGACGCGAAGGCCGCTGTTGCGGCGGGCGTGATCGCCATGGTGGCGCTGCCGCTCGAAGAGGGCTTTGAGAGCGGCGATCTGGTGGTGATTGCCGAACAGGACATTCTCGGCGACCGGCTGGTCCGGCGCGCGCGGAAGCACCGCAAGGAATCGGACTTCCTCGCAGAGCTGCAGGCGCTGACGCCGGGCGATCTTGTGGTGCATGTGGACCACGGCATTGGCAGGTTCGAGGGGCTGAAGACCATCGAAGTGCAGGGCGCCCCGCACGATTGCCTGTTTCTCATGTATGCCGGCAATGACCGATTGTTCCTGCCGGTCGAAAACATCGAATTGCTCACGCGTTACGGCGGCGCTGGCGAAGAGGCGCAGCTCGACAAGCTGGGCGGCGGCGCATGGCAGGCGCGCAAGGCAAAACTCAAGGAACGCATCAAGGAAATCGCCGAAGATTTAATTCGCACCGCCGCAGCGCGCGAACTCAAGGAAGGCGATGTGCTGCCGCCACCCGATGGGGCGTTCGACGAATTCTGCGCGCGGTTTCCCTACGAGGAGACGGAAGACCAGCTTACATCCATCGAAGCCGTTCTCGACGATCTCCAGAAGGGACGGCCCATGGACCGGCTGGTGTGTGGAGACGTGGGCTTTGGAAAAACGGAAGTGGCGCTGCGCTCGGCCTTTGTCGCCGCGCTGAACGGCAAGCAAGTGGCCGTCGTCGTGCCAACCACGCTCTTGTCGCGCCAGCACTTCGCCACCTTCAACGAACGCTTCAAGGGCCTGCCGGTGCGCATCGCGCAAGCCTCGCGCCTGGTGCCGCGCAAGGAATTGGAAGACGTAAAGAAGGGACTGGCAAGCGGCGAGATTGACATTGCAATCGGCACCCATGCGCTGCTCGCCGAAAGCATCAAGTTCCGCGATCTCGGACTTCTGATTGTCGACGAGGAGCAGCATTTCGGCGTGAAACACAAGGAGCGGCTGAAGGAAATGCGCGCCAACGTGCATGTGCTGACGCTGACGGCCACTCCCATTCCACGGACGCTGCAACTGGCGCTTTCGGGCGTGCGGGAGATGTCGCTGATCACGACGCCTCCGCTCGACCGGCTGGCGGTGCGGACTTACGTCTCGCCCTTCGATCCCGTCATCATTCGAGAGTCTCTTCTTCGCGAACACTACCGAGGCGGGCAAAGCTTCTATGTCGTGCCGCGTATCTCGGATATCGACGACATCGCGGCGTTTCTGCGCGAGAGCGTTCCAGAGGTGAGGTTCCGCGCCGCGCATGGACGCCTGCCGCCGACCGAACTCGAAGACATCATGTCGGCGTTCTACGACCGGAAATTCGAGGTGCTGCTGTCGACGACGATTGTCGAATCCGGCCTCGACATTCCGACTGCCAATACGCTCATCGTGCACCGGGCCGACATGTTCGGACTGGCCCAGCTCTATCAGCTTCGTGGCCGCGTCGGGCGTTCGAAGCAACGCGCCTATGCGCTGCTGACAACGCCGGCGAACAGGGTTTTGACGGAAGCCGCTGACAGAAGGCTGAAGGTTCTTCAGTCGCTCGACTCGCTTGGCGCGGGGTTCACGCTGGCTAGTCACGACCTCGATCTCAGAGGTGCTGGCAATCTGCTTGGCGAGGAGCAATCGGGCAACATCCGCGAAGTCGGATACGAACTCTACCAGAGCATGCTCGAGGAAGCGGTGGCAAAGATGCGGACCGGAGAGACTATGGCGGAGGCGGACGATCAGTGGTCGCCGCAGATCAACATTGGAACGTCGGTGTTGATTCCAGAGAACTATGTTGCGAACTTGCAAGTGCGGCTGGGGCTTTATCGCAGGCTCTCGACGCTTCACGAGCAGGCCGAGCTCGATTCATTTGCGGCCGAACTCCATGATCGCTTCGGACGGCTGCCAGACGAAGTTGAGCACCTGGTCGATATCGTTTCGATCAAACTATTGTGCCGCAAAGCCAATGTGGCATCCGTCGACGCGGGGCCGAAAGGTGCCGTGATCGGGTTTCGAAAGGATATCTTCGCGAAACCAGCAGCACTTGTCGAATGGATCGGGGGGCAGGGCACGCTGGCAAAACTTCGCCCTGACATGAAACTCGTTCTCATCCGCAACTGGGACAAGCCGCAGGAGCGGCTGAAAGGCACGCGCCTGCTTATGACGACGCTGGTGAAGCTGGCTGCATAACCTGGGCGATGGCGTCGGCGATTGCCTCGGGCGGCTGTGCGCCCACAAGCGCCAACTTGCGCCCGATGATGAAAGTTGGAACACCTGTGATGCCCATCCGCTGCGCCTGTTGAGCCTCGCGATCAACCACAATGGCGCGGGAGGAATCGGATAGAGCGCTCCTCACCTCGCCTTCTTCAAAACCCGTTTCCTTCGCAATGGAAAGCAACTCATCTTCCGATCCAATGTCGCGGCCTTCGTTCCAGTAGGCCATGAAAAGCCGCTCAGCCAACTCATGCTGGCGCGGCGAACCCGCCGCGTATTGTAGAAGAATGTGGGCTTTGCGCGTGTTGGGAGTCCGCGTGATGCGCTCGAAGTGGTAGGGAACGCCGTCTTTTTTCCCTGCCTCGATCAGCGGATCGTGCAAGGTCGAGAGCCTTTCTTCGCCGAACTTGTTCGCGAGATAGGTTCTGCGGTCCATTCCCTCTTCGGGGATTGTGGGGTCGAGAAAAAACGGACGCCAGATCACATTGGCTTCGACGCCGGGAAGCCCTTCCAGAGCCTTGTCCAGCCGCCGCTTTCCCAGAAAACACCAGGGACAGATGACATCGGACACGACATCGATGGTGATGGGCGTTGTCACTGAACCCGCCATAGCGTCGTCGCCTCGAAGCCTGGAAGTGGCTGCGTCTCGGGTCTGCCGATATAATTCCACCGCGCCACCCATTGCCCGCCCGCGTCGTAGAAGGGAATGATGTAGAAACCGTCCACAAGGAGGCGGTCCAGGGCACGCGCCGCAGCTACCAGGTCCTCGCGTGTTTTCGCCTTCAGGAGCGCGTCGATCGCGGCGTCAATTGCGGGATCGGCGACGCCAGCGAGATTGCGCGAACCCGGCACATCGCGGGTGGTCGAATGCCACAAATTCCTCTGTTCGTTGCCAGGCGAGAGCGAGTTGAATACCGAGAACGGCACAATGTCGAAATCGAATTCGCTGGTGATGCGCGTGAATTGCGGGCTGTCGAGCAGGCGGAGTTGCATGTCGATGCCCATCAGTTGAAGTGCCCGCTGATAGTGAAGCGCGATTTTCTCCTGTTCTCTGGTCAGGATTGCGAGGGTGAAACTCAAAGGCGTGCCCGCGCTGTCGACCATCCTGCCGTCTGACTGTTTGTAACCTGCTGCGGCAAGTAACTGCACGGCCTTGCGCATCACCTTACGGTCCTGGCCAGAACCATCCGTAATCGGCAAGGCATAAGTTCCATCGAGGATCGCCGGGTGGAGCCTTGCCGCAGCGTCGCCGAGGATGGCGAGCTCCGCATCGCTTGCGGGTATTCCTTTCGACGAGAGCTCAGAGCCTGAGAAATATCCATGTGTGCGGCGAAACGCATTGGCGAAGAGATTGGCGTTCGCCCACTCGAAATCGAAGGCCTGGACCAGCGCCTCCCGCACACGTTTGTCCTTGAAGATGTCGCGGCGAGTGTTGAAAATCAGTCCGGAGGCCGACGCCGGCGATTTGGCGGTGACCGTTTCGAGGATGACTTTTCCTTCCTTGACCGCCGGAAAATCATAGCCGGAAGACCATTTCACCGGATCGCTTTCAATGCGCGCATCGGCCAGGCCGCCCTTGAAGGCTTCGAACGTCGCGTTCGCATCGCGATAGTACTCGAAGCGGATTTCGTCGAAATTCCAGAAGCCTTTCGATTCTGGCCTTCCGTTGGCCCACCAGTCCCTGTTTCGCTTGTAGACGATCGTTTCTCCCGGCTTGACCGTACCAATTGTGTAGGGGCCGGAACCGACGATGGGATCGAATGTGGTCGCCTCGAAGTCCCTTCCTTCCCAGTAGTGTTTTGGCAAGATCGGCAGGAATCCCACGAGAAGTGGAAGCTCGCGATTGCCGCCGGTCTGCTTGAAGATCACAGTGAGCGGATCGGGCGTTTCGACGGACTCTACCGCCGATGGCGTGTTCCGATACCGCGGAAGCGCCTTCTCGCGCAGCAGGTTGACGGTAAAGGCGACATCGGCCGAGGTGACGGGTTTGCCGTCGGAAAATTTTGCTTCCGGCCTCAGCTTGAACGTGAATGTCTGGCGGTCGCCGGATACATCGATGGTCTCGCAGATATGGCAATAGAGCGTGAAAGGCTCCGCCCAATTGCGAGTCATCAGCGACTCGTAGACGTAGACGTTGACGCCTGTCGCCTTCTGGCCTTTCACAACGAACGGGTTGACCGAGTCAAAACTTCCGGTGATCGCCTGCCGCAGAATGCCGCCCTGCGGCGCGTCCGGGTTGGCATAAGGGAAATTCTTGAAATCCGGCGGCAGCGCCGGTTCGCCATGCATGGCGATGCCGTGCCTGGGCTCGGCATGGACAAGCGTGGCCGCCAAGAGAAGGGCGGCGGAAAGCGCCCAGACGTATCGAATCAATTTCATGCGCGGCACCTTACCCGCTTTCGCGGGATGCGGTGTTTAGCGCACGAGTATGTTCGAAAATTGCCAGGGATCGCGCTTGTCCAGGGCCTCTTCGAAGAGACTGCCGTGGCTGTCGAGCGGCGTCCACTTGGTGTAGACGCCGGTGACTGGCCCAAGGTACGGCTTCTGCACCTCGAGGCAGCGGCGGTAATCCATCTCGTCGGTTTCGACGATGCCGGCATCCGGGTTCTCGATGGCCCAGACCATGCCGGCCAGTACCGCGGAGGTCACTTGCATGCCGGTGGCGTTCTGGTAGGGCGCAAGCTTCCGCGCTTCGTCGATCGAGAGCTGCGAGCCGTACCAGTAGGCGTTCTTTTTGTGCCCATAGAGCAGCACGCCCAACTCATCCATGCCATCAACAATTTCGTCTTCCTCGAGGATATGGTTTTGCGACTGGCGCTTGCCGCCCGCACCCAGCATCTCGTGCCAGGAGAGAACCGCATCGTTCGAGGGGTGGTAGGCGTAGTGGCAGGTCGGGCGATAAACCGCCTTGGTTCCCTTTCGCACGGTGAAGTAGTCGGCAATCGAAATGGCCTCGTTATGCGTGACGAGGAAGCCGAATTGTGGACCAGCGGTCGGCACCCAGCTCAACACGCGCGTGTTCGCGCCAGGGCGCTCCAGATAGATCGCGGCACCGCTGCCCGTCTTGTGGCGGCGGCCTTCGGGAGGAAGCTTTCTCTCGTGCGTGCCCCATCCGAGTTCCGCCGGTTGCAGCCCTTCCGAGATGAAGCCTTCCACCGACCAGGTGTTGATGAAACAATCGAGAGGCTTCGGGTTCTTCGCGCGTTGCGTATCGCGCTCGGCGATGTGAATGCCCTTGACGCCAAGGCGCTGCATGAGCCGCGCCCAGTCGTCCCGCGTTTCCGGATGTTGGTGCTTGAGCTTCGTATCCCGCGCGATGTCGACAAGCGCCTGCTTGACGAACCACGACACCATGCCGGGATTGGCTCCGCAGCAAGAAACCGCCGTAGGCCCGCTGCCCAGCTTGCGCTTCAGGGCCAGCAGCCCCTCGCGCATGACGTAGTTCGAGCGCGCCGCGTTATCGAGCTTGCTGTTGTAATAGAAGCCTGGCCACGGTTCGATGACGGTGTCGATGTAGAGCGCATTGGTCTCGTCCGCGAGGCGCATGATATCGAGCGAGGATACGTCAACCGAAAGGTTGACGATGAAAGCTGGGCCGGGGCCTGCCGTCAGCAGCGGCTTGAGCACCTTCTTGTAATTGCCGCGCGTGAGGCCTTCCTTGAGGAAGCGGATGCCGTGCTTGTCTGCAATGTGCTTCGAGGCGTCCGAAGGATCGATGATGGTGATCCTGGAGTGATCGCAGGCAATGTGACGCAAGATGAGCGGAAGCGTGCCCCGGCCGATCGAACCGAAGCCCACCATGACGATCGGACCATCCCACTTGGCTTGTGTTGGCCAGTTGCTCATCTCACCCCCTCTTGCGGAAAGCCTCAAACGGAGGCTGCGTTTAGCGGAAGGCATGGGGCTTGAACAGCGTCTTTCTGTTAGTTCTGCCGGCGGGAAGGATACCGGTTGCCTGATGACGAGATGAACACGACGGAGCCGTCATCCTCGACCACGTCGTAGCAGGACCAGGTCTGGCTTGGAGGCCATTGCGAGCAGTACTGATCGCCGCGGATGTCCCAGGAGCCGTTCGAAACTGAGGAATCCTGCATATAGAAAGTAGCGCCTGCCTTCTGGAAAATCTGCGACCAGGCCTTACCGTTCGCGTCGGTGCCGCCGAACACGTGGTCCTCCAGAACGGCACGGATTTCGGAACCTGTCAGTTTGCGCTCGCCTGCCTCAGCCACCGTCGCGGGGAGGAGAAGCAGGAGGGCTGCGATTTTCTTGTGCATAACGCCATGCCTCCCAGGATACGCGCGCGCGCCTGTAAGCGTCGATTATCGAAATGCCGTAGATGAACACGCCTCCGATGTGGCGTCCAATGAAGGTGGCGTGATCGGGCATGAGCTTGACGCTGACCCAGCCCAGAATAGCCATGAAGAATATGAAGATCAGGCCTCTTTGAGCTTGTCCGAGAAGAACATGGCCAGCCCCTGGGACAATAGAGGCAAGCAGCACGAGGCGTGGATTGCGGGGTTCTGTCATGAGGTTTCTTGATGCCAATCGAGAATGGATTGGCGGAGCATGATGAGCCGGTCAAGCAGATCGCTGAGCAAGTCCGGTCCGAGCGTGACGCCGCCAAAATCCGCTTGGCGGAAGACACCGTACCGCGCGCGGTCGGCTTCCGCCAACAGCCAAACGATCCGAAGCCCGTTGGGTGCGATCAGCAGTTCCTTGGCTCGCCGGCCGTCGAAGAGATTGAGATGCGGTACCACCACATGCGCGGGCAGAGCCTCGGTGGCATTATCCGATTTTACGATCGACTCTTCAGGGAAACCTGGAGGTCGGCCGATAGTCTCCAGCAGAAGATCGAAGTTGGAAAATGTAGTCTGCCCAGCGGGGCGCATCATCATATCGAACTTGGCCCGCAGCGGGAGGGGCGATGGCAGCGTCACCAGCAGCCAGAGTGCGGGCAGGCGGCGCAGAGCGAGCGTGTCGGTGATGGCTTGCACCTGCACGGGGAAACCTTTGTAGTCGCCATCGAGTTTGAAATTTCCGGGGCTGTCGGAAGCGGCGATGCGAGCGTTGTCCATAAGCGGCAGCACCGGCTCAAAGAACTCCCGAGGCGCGCGTGCGTTGGCTTCTCGCTCCCGAATGATCCGGCGCAACAACAGTGCCGCGAGGAGCAGAGCGGCGAGGGCGGTGAGAGTGGCTTGCCAAGTCATGGGTCGAGCAAAATGCAAATGGCCCGCCAGCGCGGGCCATCGCAAGTCGTTTGCGGGCCCTCAATATCCCTTCGGTTTCGGCCAGGGCATGGTGAACTGATCGCCCCGCTTCACATACTGGTACCGGTAGAAATGGAACCAAACCGACATGATGATGTAGAACACCACCATGGCGGTGAGCTGCGCGCCGTATCCAAGGAAGATGGCGAAGAACGTCACCACGCAGAGGATCAGAAGCACAATAGCCGGCAGCGGATGGAACGGATGGGTGTATCCGCGCCGGATCGTGCCCAGCGGCCACTTGTTGCGGAACATCATGATATTGACGCTCATGAAGGTGTAGTGCAGCACGCCTGACAGGATCGAGAACGTGATCGCCTGACCGAGGTTCGCGATGAAGGCGAAGGCAAGAGCGATCGGCACCAGGAAGATGATTGACCGGTAGGGCGTCCTGTATTTGGGATGGACCGCCGAGAACCAGGTCGGCAGATAGCGGTCGCGTCCCAAGGAAAACCAGGCGCGCGCCGCATCGTTGATGCAGCCATTTGCCGATGCCAACGCCGCCAGGATCGTGGCGATGAACATCATCATTTCCAGCGTCTTGCTGCCGGTCAGCTTGCCGGCATCGAGCAGCGGGTAGTAGGTAAAGCCTAGATACTGCCACGGCATCAGCGAGGCGCAGACATACCATGTGAGCGACGCGCCGATGAGAAGTGTGATCATCCCCGCCATGGTGCCATAGGGAAGCGAGCGCGCTGGCGAACGCACTTCTTCCGCCGCCTGCGTCGTGCCTTCGATGCCGAGATAATACCAGATACCCCAGTGGAAACCGGCAATGACGCCGATCCATCCATAGGGCAGGGCGTTTTCGGGCGTCACCATCTCGTTGAGCTTAAGAACCGCGCCCTGGCTCCATGGCTGCACCGAGAAAAAGAGGACGATGATGGCGATGTAGGCGATGGCGGTGATTACGAAGTTCACGTTCAGCGTCATCAGCACGCCACGGTAGTTGAGTGCGGCAAGGATAACGATGGTACCGGCGATGATGCCTCTGTAGTGCCAGTCGCCGAAACCTTCTCCGCCATAGGCCTTGACGGTATCGGCGATGAGAATGGCGTTCGAAACCTCGAGCATCGTGTAGGCGAAGACAAGATAGAGCGCCACGTTGAAGGCCATGAGCGGCCCGACAATGTGTTTTGCCTGCGCGTATTGGCCGCCGGCGGCGGCGACCGTGGAGGTGACCTCGGAGTCGATCATGGCGACCGAAGTGTAGAGAAGCCCGATTACCCAGCAGATGATAAGGGCTGCAAGCGTGCCACCCTTGTCCGCCGAGAAGTTCCATCCCGTGTATTCGCCGACAAGCACGATGCCCACGCCCAGCGCCCAGACATGGGCGGGGCCGAGAATGCGGAGCAGCGATACTCTTTGGGGCGCCGAACCGGCTGTTGCTGCTTTTGCCATGGTTCTCTCCTCAGATCTTGTGCTTTTCAGAAACGGCTTCGATCTCGCCTTCTCGCGAGGAAGTCAGCGTTTCTTCCGAATAGCTGGTGTCGGTCTTGAACCAGTCGTAGATCATCCAGATGGCAAGGACCGCAGCGGCGGCCCAGCCGAGGTTGGCGATTGTGGTCCACATGTGTGCCGCTCCCTATTTCTTGCCGTTGAACTTTTCGTCGATCACTTCACGGTATTCGTTGTCGGAGGCTTTGAAGAGGAAGACGAAATAGCCGACAATGACCGCTGTCATGATGATGAGCTGCAGCCAGTCGATGGTGTAGTCGAACTTGTTCTGGATGATGTCATGAGCGGCTGCAGCGTCGGCGTAGCCGAGTTTCACCCATTGCTCGACTTGGGCAGGAGTTTGGCCGAGCGCCTCCCAGGTCGGATTCTCGATCTTCTGGATGGCGCGCGAAACGCCGGCCCAGCCTGCCTGAAGCGGAAGCCAGAGTGCGGCGAAAATGGCGGCGACCACGAAGACGATATCGACCCATTGCATGGCCTTGGGTTGTTCGGGCGGTGTGTATCTGGCCATGGTCAGCGCCCCTTTCTCATTTCGTCGAGATTCTTGATGTCGAGACCGTAGATGAACTGCTTGTCTTCGGTGTAGTTCCGCACCATGGCGGCAACCGACGCCGTATTGAAGATCAGCACCGCCGCCGCAGCGAGCAGCGCCACAATGCGCACACCCTGGTCCGGGATGTGCGGCCATGACATGAACAGAACGAACAGGACGACGACCCATAGGGCCGCAACAAAGGCCCATGCACCGCGCTTGTCGCTTTGGTACATAGCCTCAATCCTCTGATCGAGGTCTGACATTGGTATTCCCTCCCGCAACCCCGCGTCTGTCCCCACAAACGCACGAGGATGCCCCTCTGATTCTTTGCTTGTGGGGCAATTTTGTTTCATGGGAGGAGACAACGCCTGCGGCAAGTTGTCAAGAACGTGTCAGTTGACCTTAGGTCGCCAAAGCACCGGAAGGAACAGCATTATCGCCGCGAGAATGAACAGGATCAGCGCGATGGGATGAGTGACGAAGACACTCCAATCGCCCTGTGAAATCGAAAGTGCCCGGCGCAAATTCTGTTCGGCCAGCGGGCCGAGGATCAGCCCGATGATGCAGGGAGCCACAGGAAACTCGAAGCGGCGCATGAGATAGCCGATGAATCCGGTGATGAAGAGGAGTCCGAGGTCGAAGGCCGAGCGGTTGACGCTGTAAACGCCGAGCGTCGAGAACACGAGAATGCCGCCATAGAGCAGCGGCTGCGGGATGCTGAGCAATTTGACCCACATGCCAACGAGCGGAAGGTTCAGCACCAGCAGCATGGCATTGCCGATGAAGAGGCTGGCGATCAGCGTCCAAACCAGTGGCCCCGACGCCTCGAAAAGCTGCGGACCGGGTTGAAGGCCATATTGCTGGAATGCCACGAGCAGGATGGCGGCGGTGGCGGACGTGGGAAGGCCGAGCGAGAGCAGGGGCACCAGCACGCCTGCAACCGCGGAGTTATTGGCGGCTTCCGGCCCCGCCACACCTTCGATAGCGCCTTTGCCGAATTCCTGCGGACGCTTGCTGAGCTTCTTTTCGAAGAAATACGACAGGAACGTTGGTATCTCGGTGCCGCCGGCAGGCAGCGCGCCGAAGGGAAAACCAAGAGCAGTGCCGCGAAGCCAAGGCTTCCAGGATCGCCGCCAGTCTTCGCGGCTCATCCACAGCGATCCCTTGACGGCTTCGACGGTCACCGCGCGCAAATCGTGCCGCGAGGCGACATGCATCGCCTCGCCAACCGCGAAGAGCCCCACGGCGACGACGACAAGATCGATGCCGTCGAGAAGCTGGGGATACCCGAAGGCGAGGCGGGCCTGCCCGGTCAGTTCGTCAATGCCAATCAATCCCATGGCGATGCCGACAGCGAGCGCGGTGAGACCCTTGTAGATGTGGCTTCCGAGCATGGCTGACGCCGTCGTGAACGCAAGGATCATCAGCGCGAAATATTCGGCTGGGCCAAATGCGATTGCGAGCTTGACGACGAGTGGAGCGCAGAATGTGAGTAATAGTGTTCCGATCGTGCCCGCCACGAATGAGCCGATCGCTGCTGTCGCCAGAGCTGGCGCGCCGCGGCCCGATCGCGCCATGAGGTTGCCCTCGATGGCGGTGATGATCGAGCCGGATTCGCCAGGTGTATTGAGCAGGATCGAGGTCGTCGACGATCCATACATGGCGCCATAGTAGAGGCCGCCGAACATGATGAAGGCCGAGGTCGGATCGAGATAGCCGGTGATTGGAAGAAGCAGCGCGATGGTCAGCGCCGGGCCAATGCCGGGAAGAATGCCGATGAAAGTTCCGAGCGATACGCCAAGCAGCGACCAGCCAAGGTTTTGAAGCGTGAGCGCGGTTGCAAATCCGCCAAGCAACTGCTCGAGCGCGCTCACGCAAAGACCTCACCGAGAGGAAGCCGCAGCCCCAGGCCCATCGCGAAAACCAGATAGGCGACAATACTCAGTATCACGCCGACGATGATGTCGCGCACAAGACGCGTGCTGCCCAGCGCGTGGCTCGTCAGCACGAAGACAAGAATTGCGACGGGAATAAAACCAATGAGGTTTATCAGCCCGGCGGCGACACCCAGCGCCAGAAGAATTTCCATCGGGCCACGCAACTCGAAGCCTTCATCGACCGGGCGGGCGGCGGCGCGCCATGCCACGATGAGTCCGCAGACAATGAGCAAGGCCGCTGCAAACCAGAGAAAAGCCGCTGGGCCGACTTTCGCATAGATGGGCGCTACTTTGACGCCGGTAGCCTGCCAGCCGATGATAGCGCCCGCCAAAACGATCCCGAGCCCCAGAAGGAGCTCGGGCCAATTTCGGCTTTGGGCCGTCACTGAACCAGGCCGATGGTCTTCAATGTGGCGGTGACGCGGTCGTTCTCGGCTTTGAGAAACGTGCTGAAATCATCGCCCGCCATATAGAGGTCGAGCCACTTCTTGTCGGTGAGCACTTTCTTCCAGGCGTCCGACTTGTGCATGGCGTCGACCGCGTCGAGCAGGGCCTTCTTCTGATCATCCGAGATGCCGGGAGCCGCAACCACGGAGCGCCAATTGGCCAGTTCGACGTCAATGCCCTGTTCTTTCAAGGTCGGAATATCGATCCCCTCGACTTTGGCGCCAGAGGAAATGCCGAGCGCGCGAAGTTCGCCCGACTTGATCTGGCCTTCCCACTCGCCATAGCCGGAAATGCCGGCGGTCACGTGCTCGCCAAGAATGGCCGCCAGAGCCTCGCCGCCACCTGAGAACGGCACATAGTTCAGCTTGGTCGCATCGGCACCCGCAGCTTGCGCCACGAGGCCCGCCAGAATGTGGTCCGTGCCGCCGGCAGATCCGCCACCGATGGAGACCTTTCCTATATCGGATTTCATCGCGGCCGCGAGATCGCCAAGGGTTTTCAGCGATGAGTTGGCGGGGACGACGATCACTTCATATTCGCCAGTGAGCCGCGCGATCGGCGTTGTGTCGGCAAGCGACACTGGCGATTGGTTGGTCAATACCGCACCCACCATGACCAGCCCGTTCACCAGCAGCGCACTGCCGTCGCCCTTGTTCTTGTCGGCGAACTGGGCGAGGCCGACGGTTCCGCCAGCACCCGCCACGTTTTCGACGGTGACGGCCTTGGCGAGACCAGCACCCTGCATGACTTCCGCCATGGAACGCGCAGTCTGATCCCAGCCGCCGCCCGGCTTTGCAGGGGCGACGATGGTCAGATTATCCATGGCCAAGGCTGGAATAGCCAGCATCGTGGCGCCAGTCAGAGCGGCAGCCAGAGTCAGCAGAAAATTGCGCTTCTTCATTTGTTGGGTCCTCCAATCTCCAATTATGTGATTTGGCCGGTTCCGGCTCTCTACCCGCTTATTGCGCGAACTCGGACTTGCCGCAAGCAGTGCCATCAAAATGAACGGCTGTTGAACGGCGTCCTCAGCATCGCTTCAGCCGCCGGAGACTAGGTTCGCTGAAATCACTCGCCGAACCTGGACCGAAAACCATGAAACGCCTCAACCAATCCCCCAGAATTATCGCCATCCTCGGCCTCGTCATTGGTGTGAGCCTTGGGTTGGCGCGGTCTGAGAAGGTCTGGGCGGAAACGCTGGGGCATACAGGCACGGGCCACTTGGGTTACGAGAATACCGAACAGGGCCACGAGCCCTTCGATCCCCGCCGCGTTCCCCAATCGGGCGGAATGGCCAGCCGGTTGTTGGCGGGAATTGTGGTGAAGCACACCTGATCGGGATTTGTGTGCGTAATCCCACGGCATTGCGCGCATGCCCGTGTTAGCCCTGGCTCCAAGTGGCGCCGCGGAATTTCAGGTATTCGCTCCGATGGACGGCGGTTTCACCAAATAAATCTGCCGGCTCGCTGACTCCATGCTGACGAAGTGAATCAGCCTGCGGTCAGCAGGCCGGTACTACGGTCCAGACAATGTTCAACCAATGCCGAGATTGAAGCCATGACCCGCCGTACACAAATCCCCTCCATCACCGCTATACTCGGCGTGACCGTTGGCATTTCGGTGGGCTTGGCGCGCTCGGAGAAGATCTGGGCCGAGTCACTCCAGGGGTATCCGGCCGGAGAAATTTCCATCATGCTTTCACACCAAGGCCACGAGCCCTTCGATCCCCGCCGCGTTCCCCAATCGGGCGGAATGGCCAGCCGGTTGTTGGCCGGAATCACGGTGAAACCGGTCTGATTTGTGATTCTCCCGCGCTCTCGCCATACTGACTGAAACGATTCGGGAACAATTTTATGGCGAAGTCCGCGAAAGCCGCGAAGTCCGACGACCTTTTTGGCAACGTGCCTCAGGCTCCCAAGTCTGCGGCGAGGGCGCCTGCCAAGGCGCGCGGAGAAGAAAGTTACACGGCAGCCGACATCGAGGTGCTGGAAGGACTGGAGCCGGTCCGGCGCCGGCCCGGAATGTACATCGGAGGCACCGACGAGAAGGCGCTGCATCATCTCTTCGCCGAAGTCATCGACAACGCCATGGACGAGGCGGTTGCGGGGCACGCGAGCTGGATCGAGGTCATCTATGGGGCGGACGGCTACCTGTCGGTGAACGACAATGGCCGCGGCGTTCCTATCGATCCGCATCCGAAGTTCAAGGACAAGTCGGCGCTTGAAGTCATCATGACGACGCTGCACGCGGGCGGCAAATTCGACAGCAAGGTCTACGAGACATCGGGCGGGCTGCACGGCGTCGGTGTGTCCGTGGTCAATGCGCTTTCGGAGCATCTCGTCGTCGAGGTGGCCCGCGGCCAGCAGCTTTACCGGCAGGAATACGTGCGCGGCAAAGCCAAGGGAAAGCTCGAGAAGCTCGGCAAGACCAACAACCGGCGCGGCACATTGGTGCGGTTCATTCCCGACCCGCAGATCTTCGGCAAGACCGTCGAGTTTAACGCCGCGCGGCTCTACAAGATGGCGCGCTCCAAGTCCTATCTTTTTGGCGGCGTCGAGATTCGCTGGAAATGCGACCCCTCGCATATCAAGGACAAGGAGACGCCCGAGGAAGCGGTGCTGCACTTTCCCGGCGGCCTGCGCGACTTTCTGGCCGAGCGGCTCGATGGCCTCACCCGTGTCGTGGACGATGTCTTCGCAGGCAAGGTGGAGAAAGAAGGCAGACACGGCAGCGTCGAATGGGCGGTGGCGTGGTTCGGCGGAGACGACGGGTTCATCTCCTCCTACTGCAACACGATTCCCACGCCCGATGGCGGAACTCACGAGGCGGGGTTTCGCGCAGCGTTGACCCGATCTCTCAAGAACTACGCGGAACTCGCTGGAAACAAACGCGCGGGCGTCATCACAGCCGATGATGTCATGGTGCAATCGGGCGCGATGCTGTCGGTTTTCATCCGCGAGCCGGAGTTTCAGGGCCAGACAAAAGACAAGCTGGCCACCGCCGAGGCCTCGCGCATCGTCGAGAACGCCGTGCGCGACCATTTCGATCACTGGCTCACCGGACATCCGGCCCAGGCCGACAAGCTGCTCGGCTGGATCATCGATCGGGCCGAAGAGCGGATCAGGCGGCGGCAAGAGAAAGAAGTCGGCCGCAAGTCGGCCGTCAGGAAACTGCGGCTGCCGGGCAAGCTGGCGGATTGTTCGGCGACTCAAGCGGAAGGCTCGGAACTATTCATTGTCGAAGGCGACTCGGCTGGCGGGTCCGCAAAACAGGCGCGAAACCGCATGACTCAGGCCGTGCTTCCGCTGCGTGGAAAAATATTGAATGTGGCGAGTGCGGGACGCGACAAGCTGGCGCAAAATCAGCAGCTTGCTGACCTGATCCAGGCGTTAGGTTGCGGAACCATGGCCTCGTATCGCGAGGAGGACCTCCGCTACGAGAAAGTCATCGTCATGACCGACGCCGACGTGGACGGCGCCCATATCGCTTCGCTGCTGATCACGTTCTTCTTCCGCCAGATGCCGGAACTGATCGATCAGGGTCATCTCTATTTGGCCGTGCCGCCGCTCTACAAACTGGCTCAAGGCGCAAAGGTCGCTTACGCGCGGAACGATCAGCACAAGGAAGAGCTGATGAAAGGTGAGATGGGGGGCAGGGGCAAAGTTGAAGTTTCGCGCTTCAAGGGCCTTGGCGAAATGCTGCCTGCCCAGCTCAAGGAAACGACCATGGACCCGAAAAAGCGCACGCTTCTGCGCGTAAGCCAGGCCGATGCGGAGCGCGCTGCCACAGCGCTGATCGTCGAACGGCTCATGGGCAACAAGCCGGAAGAGCGGTTCAGCTTTATTTCGGAACGCGCCGTGTTCGTCGAGGAAGAAGGCCTCGACATTTGAATCTCGCCGCGGAATACGACAACCGCGCCAGGGTGCCCGAACACCCGGAGATCATCGCGCGATGGCAGAGAGATGCGGAAGCCTTCCGCGCCAATCGCAAGGCGCAATTCGATTGCCGCTATGCCGCGCGGCCGCGCAATATTGTCGATGTGTTCGAGTCCGGGTCCACTGGCCCAATCGTTCTCTTCATCCATGGCGGATATTGGCGCAGTTTCGATAAATCCTACTTCAGCCACTTTGCCAGCGTCCCGCTGCAACTGGGCTTGACCACAGCGATTCCAAGCTATTCGCTGTGTCCCGAAGTTTCCGTTCCCGATATCATCGACGAACTGCGGCAGTGCTGCATCTGGCTTCACAACACCTTCAAGAGACCCCTGGTTGCCGCCGGCCATTCCGCTGGAGGCCATCTCGCGGCTTGTTTGGCGGCGACGGATTGGGGCCAATTTGGCCAAACGGACGATTTGGTCAGCGGATGCCTGTCCATCAGCGGCCTGTTCGACCTGCGCCCGCTGCTCGCGGTGCCAGTCAATGACGATTTGAAGCTCGACTCACTGACAGCAGCTGCCGCCAGTCCGCTGCTTTGGCCTCTTCCCTTCCCTAAACCCCTTGTGTCCTGCGTCGGAGCCCTCGAAAGCGATGAGTTCAAGCGTCAGGCGGCCAGCCTTGCCGCCGCCTGGAAAGGTCTGGGATGCGACTCAACCTGCTTCGAAATCGAATCCGCCAACCATTTCACGGCAATCGATGCCCTGAACGATCCCCAAAGCCGCCTGGCCACGGAATTACGCCGGATTTGCGACGCTTCTTGAGTTGGCGATAACCGAATTTCGTACCCCCTCTCCCAATTTCGCCCAAAGCGCATATATAATCGTCTCTCATGCCGGACAGGGACAATCGCAACGACGACGGAAAGACGGGCGTTCTCACCAAGACGCGGCCGAAGACCAAGAAGCCGTCGCTCTACAAGGTCCTGCTTCTGAACGACGACTACACCCCCATGGAGTTCGTCATTCTGGTGCTCGAGAAGTTTTTCGGCAAGGGCAGGGAAGAAGCGACAAGGATCATGCTTCACGTGCATCGCAAAGGCGTCGGCATCTGCGGGGTTTACACCTTCGAGGTCGCCGAGACCAAAGTTACGCAAGTAATGGACTTTGCACGGAAGCACCAACATCCGCTACAATGCACCATGGAAAAGGAATAGGAGGGGCGCTTGCCCACCTTCTCGCGAAGTCTCGAAAAAGCCTTGCACCGGGCACTGGCCTTGGCCAACGAACGGCAGCACGAATATGCAACCCTCGAGCATCTGTTGCTGTCCCTGACCGACGACAAGGACGCGACCGCCGTGATGCGCGCCTGCAATGTGGATATTCCAGAGCTGCGCAAGAGCCTCGAGAACTACATCTCCAACGAACTCACCAATCTCGTTTCGCCCGAGGTTGAAGAGTCGAAACCGACCGCTGGATTCCAGCGGGTCATCCAACGCGCCGTCATTCATGTGCAGTCCTCGGGCCGCGAGGAGGTGACCGGAGCCAATGTGCTGGTGGCAATCTTCGCCGAGCGCGAGAGCCATGCCGCCTATTTCCTGCAGGAGCAGGATATGACCCGCTACGACGCGGTGAACTACATCTCGCATGGCATCGCCAAACGGGCAGGGCTCTCGGAGGCAAGGCCCGCGCGCGGCGTCGATCAGGATCAGCACCACAATGGATCGGACGGCGAGGAGCGCGACACCGGAAAGAAAAAGAACGATGCCGACGCGCTCGACGCCTATTGCGTCAACCTCAACAAGAAAGCGCTCGATGGCCGCATCGACCCGTTGATTGGCCGCGAAAACGAAGTCAACCGCACGATTCAGATTCTTTGCCGCCGGCAGAAGAACAACCCACTGTTTGTGGGCGACCCTGGAGTCGGCAAAACCGCGATTGCCGAAGGCCTGGCGCGCAAGATCGTCAATGGCCAGGTGCCCGAGGTATTGAAGGACTGCGTCGTGTTCCAGTTGGACATGGGCACGCTCTTGGCCGGCACCCGCTATCGCGGCGATTTCGAGGAACGCCTCAAGGCCGTGATCAAGGAAATCGAAGCGCGGCCCGGCGCCATCATGTTCATCGACGAAATCCACACTGTCATCGGTGCGGGTGCCACATCCGGCGGGGCGATGGATGCCTCGAACTTGCTGAAGCCGGCCCTTGCCGGCGGCAACCTGCGCTGCATCGGTTCGACCACATACAAGGAGTACCGCCAGCATTTCGAGAAGGACCGCGCCCTGGTGCGCAGGTTCCAGAAGATCGACGTGAACGAGCCGTCGCTGGTGGACGCAATCGAAATCCTCAAGGGCCTCAAGCCCTATTACGAGGAATTCCATCACGTGAAATACACCGATCAGGCCATCGAGAGCGCCGTGCAGCTGTCCGCGCGCTACATGAGCGACCGCAAATTGCCCGATAAAGCCATCGATGTGATCGACGAAACCGGCGCTTCGCTGATGCTGTTGCCGGTTGAGAAGCGCAAGAAGACGATCGATGTGCCCGAAATCGAGGCGACCATCGCCACCATGGCGCGCATTCCCGCGAAGACCGTTTCGAAGGACGACGCCACGGTTCTCAAGAACCTGAATGACGAACTGAAACGTCTGGTGTTCGGCCAGGACAAGGCCATCGAAGCGCTGACATCGGCGATCAAGCTGGCCCGCGCCGGCTTGCGCGAACCCGAGAAGCCCATCGGCTGCTACCTCTTCTCCGGCCCGACAGGCGTCGGCAAAACCGAAGTCGCCAAACGGCTCGCTGAGGTGCTTGGCGTTCACATGCTGCGCTTCGACATGTCGGAGTACATGGAGCGGCATTCGGTGTCCCGCCTTATTGGCGCGCCTCCGGGATATGTGGGCTTTGACCAAGGCGGGCTCCTGACCGATGGCGTCGATCAGCATCCCTATTGCGTGCTGCTTCTCGACGAGATCGAAAAGGCCCACCAGGATCTCTATAACATCCTTTTGCAGGTGATGGACCACGGCAAGCTCACCGACCACAATGGCAAGTCGGTCGAGTTCCGCAATGTCATTCTGGTGATGACCACCAACGCGGGCGCGCAGGACCTGGCGCGGGCCGCTTTCGGCTTTGGCCGCAATGTGCGTGAAGGCGACGATCAGGAAGCGATCAACCGCATGTTCTCGCCGGAGTTCCGCAATCGGCTTGACGCGACCATCCCGTTCGCGCACTTGCCGCCCGAAATCGTGCGCAAGGTGGTGGAGAAATTCGTGCTCCAGCTCGAAGCACAACTCGCTGAGAAACAGGTCAATATCGAGCTTTCCACCGAAGCCGCCGATTGGATTGCCGAAAAAGGCTACGATCAGCAAATGGGCGCAAGGCCGCTCGCGCGCGTGATCCAGGAACACATCAAGAAGCCGCTGGCTGAAGAGGTGTTGTTCGGCAAGCTGGCGCAAGGCGGAACGGTTCGCATTCTGCTTAAAGACAATGCGCTGACCTTCCAGTATCTGGGCCGCGAGGAAGAGCGGGCACTTCCCAAGCCGCCCGACCGCAAGGCGCTGCCGGGAAAGAGCAAGAAGCCACGCACCAAGGCAACCTGATTCCCTAGCGTTACGTTCCGTGATAGACGTCTCCGCTCGGGGAGCACCTGAGCGGAGGGCCGGATGATGTCGTTCCTGACCAGCCTGTTGGCGATCGCGGCCATTTTTGTCGTTCTCGCCACGCTGACCACGGCTTTCGTCGAAACGATCCATGGTCTTGCGCGGCAGCGGCTGAGAGGGCTCGAACAATTGGTCGGCGCGATGTTCGACAATCTGTTCGAAGCCGAAAAAGCCGGCGGCGTTGACCGCGGGAGTTTCATCGCGGCGATGACGCGAAACCCCGCCGCGCGCATCGTTGACCCGAGCCGCATACCATTCGTCGGCACGTTCAGCGCCGGCAAGCTGGACAAGCTTGATGTCCGGCAATTCATTCAACAGCTTGCCAACACGCCGATTGGCGATCAGCTCGCTGCGAGAAAGGCCGGCCTCGAGCAGCGTTTGGTCGAAATCTCGGCCGCGTTCGAGCGCTACAGCGAAGGAATGCACACGTTGTTCACAAGGCGCGCGGGCATCTACTCGGCGCTCGGCGGAATTGGCCTCGCGGCGTTCATCAATGTCGATGGCGCGGTGCTTGCCGAGCGGCTGTTCAAGGACACGGCATTGGCTGAGAAAGTGGTGGTTCAGCTGTCCGACGAAGAACTGCGGAAGTTCATGGACGCCGAGAAGGAGCTGGTGGCCAAGTGCCAAACCGGAACCGAGGCCGAGAAGGAGCAATGCATTGTTGACGGCTTGGCGAAAAACACGCTGACCAGCGGCCAGGCAAGCCTCGAAGGATTGGGGCTTCCGATTGGACGGGCCTACTTTCCTTTTTGCGAAGGTGCCGGCGGCACGGCGCTCGTGGACGATCGCTGCAAAGGGCTCGAGAACCCGTCAGGCGTGAAAAGCAGCATTATGTGGTTTCTGGGCAATCTCGGTACCGAGTCCGGCCTTGCATGGCTACTATCTATTATCGTGACCGGCGCTTTGATCGGGCTTGGCGCGCCGTTCTGGTACGATCTCTACCGGAAGCTTGCGATGTTCGTGCCAGTGGCCAAGACGACGGAAAGCGTCGTCAGTGCTGTCAGGACGAAGCAGGACACCAAAGCCGATCAGCCAAGCGCAGTGCTGCCGATTGCTCTCACTCCTGCTGACCTTGTAACAATCTTCAAACTAGCCCGCGCCAAATAGCATCAGCCGAGCGCCTTGCGGATGGCTTCCGCGTGCTTTGCGAGAACGGCGTGATCGGCCATCTTGCCCGCATGCGGCTTTACAATCTGGCCGGTGCTGAGCGGCAGAATGTGAAAGTGCAGATGAAAGACGGTTTGCCCCGCCGCCTGTTCGTTGTACTGCCTGATCTGACACCCCTCCGCGTTCATCGCTTTGATTGCTGCCTTTGCAACCTTCTGCACCACCGCCATTGTGTGAGACAAGACATCCAAGTCCGCATCGAGCAAATTGCGTGACGGCTGCTTCGGGATGACGAGGCAGTGACCCTCCGTCTGCGGCATCACGTCCATGAACGCGAAGGTATGTTCATCCTCATAAATTTTGTGCGATGGAATCTCGCCGCGGAGAATCTTGGCGAAGATGTTGTTCGGATCGTATGTCATGGCGGCCTCTCAAAGTTCGTCTTCCTGCCGGAACGGCGAGTGCTGGGCAAGAAGCACCTGTTCATTTGCCACCGCCCGCCGCTCGCTGTCGAGATAGTCGGAAACCGCGCGTGCCAGACCTGGATGCGCGAGGTGGTGGAAGCTACGCGTCTTCACCGGAAGATAACCGCGCGCCAGCTTATGAGGTCCTTGCGCTCCCGCTTCGATGCGCGCCAGTTTGCGCTCGATGGCGAAGTCGATGGCCTGATAGTAACAGGTCTCGAAATGCAGAAACTCGATATGCTCGACCGCTCCCCAGTTCCGGCCATAGAGCGCGTCACCGCCGATGAAGTTTAAAGCACCCGCAATCGGCCGTCCCGCCCGCACGGCAAGCACCAGCAGAATGTCGTCCGGCATGCGCGCGTGAATTTCGCTGAAGAACCGCCGCGTCAGATAGGGTGATCCCCATTTTCGCGAGCCCGTGTCCATGTAAAAGGCAAAGAAGTGATCCCAGTGTTTCTCCTTGAGGTTGGATCCGGTGAGTCGCTGAAAGGTGACGCCGCTCTCAGCCACCGCTTGCCGTTCCTTGCGGATGTTCTTTCGCTTTCCCGAGGAGAGGCTCTTGAGGAAATCGTCGAAGCTGTCGTATCCGCCATTGTTCCAGTGAAACTGGATATCCTCCCTCATGAGCCACTCAGGGGTTCGAAAGGCTTCGGCTTCCTGTTCCGTTGCAAACGTGACGTGTACGGATGAAAGTCTGAGTTTGCGGCAAACTTCGATCAGTCCATTCGCCAGCGTGCGCCGCTGATCCGTCGTGGCGGCGGCAAGCCGCGGTCCGGTGACGGGCGTAAACGGCACGCTGACTTGCAGCTTTGGATAGTAACGGCCACCGGCACGCTCGAAAGCATCCGCCCAGCCGTGATCGAAGACATACTCGCCGTAAGAATTGGTTTTGACGTAAGCCGGCGCGACGCCCGCAAGCTTGCCATCGCTTTCGAGAACAAGGTGAGAAGGTGCCCATCCTGCCCGTTGTGTCGCCGATCCGGAAACCTCAAGCGACACCAGAAAAGCATGAGACGTGAACGGATTGTACGAAGCACCCGTGGAAGCGAGGCAGGCATCCCAATCCGCCTTCGCCACATCTCCGATGCCGCTCACCGTACGGAGCTTTGCGGTCATACCGGAAGAAATCCCTCGAATGTAATCTGATCGCTATAGCGATACGCGTGGGCTGCCTCGGTGGACGAACCTATGGTCCAGGTGATGACCGGGTGCCCTGCCTCTCTGATTCTGCCCACGGCCTGGAAGGGCAGATCCATGGCTCTGAAGGAAACAAAATGCGGCTGAGTGCGCGGCAGATGACCGAAGCGGCGCAAGTCGAGCCGCCGCTCCAGAGGAAGCTTGGAATAGTAAGAGTCTGTCACGCGGTCAGCCACGATGCCGCGAACAAGGTTTGGCGCGATCAGCCGCGCGGCTTCGAGGACCTCCGGATCGTAGGACATGATCGCGGCCGGGCCTTTATAATTCGCCAGCAAGTCAGTCGCTTTTCTCATGAGCCCCATATCCGAGTCCCAGTGCGATTTTAGTTCAACGATCAAGGTCACGCGACCGCCGACTTGCTCCAACAACTCTCCAAGAGATTGGATTCGATCCGAGCCTTGCTGGAAGTGAAGTGCCTTCAGTCTCTTGAGAGGCAACGCACGTACCTCTCCCGATGCAGCCATGAGGCGGTTCAATTCTTCATCGTGGAACACCGCTGCCTCACCATCGGCGGTAATCTGCACGTCGCATTCGATGGCATAGTTCAGAGAGAGTGCGGCGGCGAACGCACTCTCAGTGTTTTCAATGACCCTTTGCTTGGCCGTGTGAAGTCCTCGATGCGCGATTGGCCTCGATACGAGCCAGGGTAACGACCGGACTTGAGGCGTAAACCGCATGCGTCACTCGATTTCCGCGATGGCCTCGACTTCCACGGAAAGATTGAGCGGCAATGATGGCGAGCCGACGGCCGAACGCGCGTGGCGGCCCTTGTCGCCGAACACTTCCACCATGAGGTCGGAGGCGCCATTCACCACCTTCGGATGATCCGTGAAACCAGGAGCCGCATTGACGAAGCCCACGAGTTTCACGATGCGACGCACTTTGTCGAGATCGCCGCCGCACGCGTCCTTGAGCTGTGCGATAACGCTGAGTGCACACATCCGCGCCGCCTTAATGCCGTCTTCGAGAGTTACGTCCGTGCCAAGTTGTCCAGGATACATCACCTTGCCAGCTTCGACGGCCACTTGACCGGAGACAAACACCAGATTGCCAGTCCTCACCCAAGGCACGTAGTTGGCGACTGGCTTTGATGGTTGGGGCAGGACAATTCCAAGTTCGGCAAGATGCTTGTCGATACGGCTCATGTTGGTCTCCCGGAGACGAGGGTTCTTGTTGTCATCGGTGGTTTAGCCTAGTTTATTGATCCAGGAGCGATTTTCGACAATGGTACATTCCTTCTCTCGCCTTGCAAGCCTTCTCATATCAACCGGTCTCGGCATCGCGGCGGCGGACGCCGCCACAATCGCTTCCCATCGGGCGGTATATGATCTTCAACTCGTGCGCGGCAGCGGCGGCAGCAGCAGTGGCATGTCGAGCGTCAGCGGAAGGCTGGCCTACGAAATCACCGGATCGCAATGCGAAGGCTGGACCGTGAACTTCCGGATGGTCAACCGGTTCGTCGAAACCGAGTCCGGAGGACGGCTTGTCGATACCCAGTCTTCGGCCTGGGAGTCGGGCGACGGCGTCGACCTCCGCTACACCCAGCAGGAATACATCAACAGCAAACTCGAAGGCGAAAAGCGGCTCAAGGTATCGAGGGCAGCACCGGGCGGCGAGGGGCAGGGCCTCATCGAGAAGCCGGAGGAGAAGGAATTCAAGGTCGGATCGGACGCACTGTTTCCCATGCAGCATCAAGTGCGGCTGATGGACTTGGCCCAAAGTGGCGAGAGCCGCGATTCGAGCGTCGTCTACGACGGATCCGATGGCGAGAAGGCCTATCAGGTGATCACCTTCATCGGAAAACGCATCGATCCGGGCAAAAATGCCGATGACACCGGCAATGCCGAGGCAAAACCTCTGGGTCAAATTCCATCATGGCCGATGAATATCAGCTACTACGACAACAGCGTGCCAGGCGGTTCGGACACGCCAAACTATCAGGTGAGTTTCGACATGTATGGCAACGGCGTGGTCACGGGTCTCAAGCTGGACTATGGAAGCTTCGCACTGGAAGGCAAATTGTCGAAGCTTGAGATGCTGAAGTCCGAGCCGTGCCAGTGAAGAAAGGCCTTTAAATCCCGCCGCGGCATCTTATTTGTTGCGCCGCGATTGAAAGGGGCCAAAGCCGATGACAAAGCAGCCAGTTGCGGTGACCCCGGCGGAAGCCCAAAATGCTTCGTCAGTCGATGCGTTCCTGAAAAAAGTGAACCAGTTGCAGCCCGCCAGGCGGACGGCGGACGGCAAAGGCCGGCTGGTCTTTGCCATGGACGCGACGATGAGCCGCCAGCCCACGTGGGACCGCGCACTTTCCATTCAATCCGAAATGTTCACAGCCGCAGGTTCGGCGGGGAGCCTAGAAGTTCAACTCGTTTACTTCCGGGGATTTCGCGAATGCCGCGCCTCGCGCTGGGTGCAGGACGCGGCATCTCTGGCGAACGCGATGACCAAGGTCGATTGCCGGGGAGGAAATACGCAGATCGCGCGCGTGCTGTCTCACGCGATGGCCGAGAGCAAAACAGCACCCGTGAGCGCCGTCGTATTCGTCGGCGATGCGATGGAAGAAAATGTCGACGAACTGTGCGAGCTTGCGGGACGCGCCGGCATGCTGGGCATTCCATTCTTCATGTTCCAGGAAGGCAACGAAGCCGCTGCAACTCGCGCCTTCAAGGAAATCGCGCGGCTAACGCGGGGCGCGCACTTCCATCTCGACCAGACTTCAGCTTCGATCTTGAAGGAGCTTCTCGCTGCGGCGGCAGCTTACGCGTCGGGTGGCCGCAAGGCTCTTGAAAGGCAAGCCTCCAAGGGCGGTGCGGCTGCGTTGCTGCTAAAGCAGTTGCCAGCCTGACCTGATGCAAAACCTGCTCTTCGCTCTGGTTCTTATCGTCGGCGGCTATTGGCTGCTGCGGAAGTTTGCCAAGGCGCCGGCGTCGCAAGTGTCGCGCCTCATGCGCCAAACGGCGGGCGTGGGCGTCATGGGCATCGCCGCATTCATCGGCCTGCGCGGCGCGTTTCAGATCGCGGTGCCACTTTTCCTCCTGGGCCTCGGATTATTCGGCGTGCCAACCGGTGGATTCGCATGGAACCGGAAGTCGCCAGGGCAGCGCTCCAAGGTTTCAACGTCGATGCTTTCCATGGAACTCGATCATGACTCTGGAAGCATGGATGGTGAGGTCCTGACCGGTACATTTGCGCGTAGAAAGCTGTCGGAACTGAGCGCTGGGGAGTTGGCGCAATTCCACCGCGAGTGTTCGCGAGCACCCGACCAGAGCAGGGCGTTGCTCGAAGCCTGGCTCGACAGGGCAAGGCCCAGCTGGCGCGAGGAGTGGCATCCGGGGAGCGCTGTTGCTGCACGCACCGAGACTGCGATGTCGCGGGACGAGGCCTATGCTGTCTTAGGACTGAAGCCTGGCGCGGGCCGCGACGAAATTCGCTCGGCGCATCGACGGTTGATGAAGGAGTTTCATCCGGATCGTGGCGGGTCGGACTATCTCGCGGCCAAAATCAACCGCGCCAAGGACGTGCTGCTTCAGGACTGAGGCGCGAGCGGCAGGCAGGCCATGCCCTTGCTCTCGAGGTGCCGGCAGGCAGCCCGTGCGCCATCTTTCGAGAAGCCCGAGAAACGCGCGCGGTAGATCGTTTCGTTGCCATTTTGCGCAGTCGCTGTGAAAGCTTGCTTGCCCTCAAGCACGCTTGCGCCGGTGCTCAACGCTCTCTCGAGTGTCGCTTGCGCGGCCTGCTTGTTGGGATATGCCCCAAGCTGGATTTTCCAGGCTGACGGCGAAATCTGGACCAGAACCTGACCGCCGGCGTCGGGCTTGTCTTTCACCGCGAATGGAAGCGGCGCGTCATTCTCGGGCTGAGGCTCGCTTGAAATCATCGCTTCCAGAACGCGAGGTTCGTCAGTGCCAACCCCTGGGTCCGAAGCCGGCTCATCAGAGGATGACCCGGTCTCGGCTGAGTCTTCGTCCGTTCCTCCGGCGAGGACTTCGGCAGGTAGAGTTACAACTTTCGCTTCCTCGATTTCCTGTGGCTCGGGCGCCTTCGGTTTCGCGGCGGCAACTGCGGTCTTCTGCTTGAGCGCCGCTATTGGATCGATGGCGCCGGCTTTCGAGCCGGGGGCAGCGACGATCGTCGAACCCGCAACACAACTCGGCAGGGCCGCGTTCAGCATCTTCATCATGTAGCCGTTGCGGGCGCCGCTGGAGCTTGCCCCAAGCACGACGCCCACGACACGCTTGCCGCCGCGGCGCACCGAACTGGTGAGGTTGAAGCCGGCCTCGCGCGTGTAACCGGTCTTGATGCCGTCCGTGCCATCGAAGCGCCCGAGCAGCCGGTTGTGGGTGCGGATGACGCGGCCTTTGTAGACGAAGGATGACAGGCGGAAATACGGATAGTACTGCGGGAAGTCGCGCTGAATGCGCAGCGACAGGATGGCCATGTCCCGCGCCGTGGTAATTTGTCCCCGGGCCGGAAGGCCGGAGGCATTGCGGAATGCCGTGCGCCGCATGCCGAGCGAACGGGCGACCTTGGTCATGCGCGACGCAAAGACCGATTCGGAACTGGCGAGGTTCTCCGCGACGGTGGCGGCAACGTCGTTGGCGGATTTGGTGACGAGCGCCTTGATGGCGTCCTCGACGGTGATCGTCGTGCCAGGCTTCATGCCGAGTTTCGACGGCGCCATGGCGGCGGCGCGGCGCGAGACGCGGAGCTTGGTGCCCAGTTTCACGCGGCCGGCTTTCAGGTCCTGGAACAGCACGTAAAGCGTCATGACCTTGGTCAGCGACGCGGGGTAACGAAGGCCATCGGCATCCTTGGCGTAAAGAATTTTGCCGGTGCGGGCATCGACAGCCATGGCCGCGAGCCTGGGCCGCGCCTCGGCGTGATCGTAGCCTGCCGCAAGAAACGCCAGTACGAACGCTGCAATAACGATGCAGCGCGCGAAGGCGCTCAAGACGCTGCGGGCATACTCCGGTTTCTGGCGTGCCGTCTCAACCAGGAACATACTGACTCCACCTGCTCTGACCCGACTCGAAGGGCCCCACACTTTTGAATATCCGCCCGTCCGCCGTCAACGTTACGGCGGCAACAGCCACGGAAATTCGTCCGATCCCAATCAATCATTTTCGCCCGCCGCCAGTTAGCGGAAGGTAAACGAAGGTCTTAGCGTAGGGTTGTAAAGAATTTCATGTTGCGTTGCAATATCACTTGACGGAACATGTTGCAGTGCATATATTGCATTGCATAAGAGTTAAGCACCCCCAAACCAACATCATCCCAGGAGAGGACCATGATCAAATCGTTTGAAGAACTGCAGGCGCTCGGCAAAGACAATCTTGAAGCTTACGTGGCGTCGGCCAATGCCCTGAGCAAGGGTTTCCAGGCCATCGCTCAAGAAGCCGCCGATTTTTCGCGCAAGTCCTTCGAGAAGGGCTCCGAAGCCGTCGAGAAGGCCACCGCCACCAAGTCTTTCGACAAGGCGCTCGAAGTCCAGCAGGGTTATGCCAAGGAAGCCTACGAGACCTTCGTCGGCCAGATGGGCAAGTTCGGCGAGCTCTATGCCGCCACCGCGAAGGAAGCCTACAAGCCCTTCGAAGCAAGCTTCGCCGCCTTCGGAATCAAGGCTCCGAAGTAACTCAGCCGTCAGTTCTGATTTCCCGAACCCGCGGTGCGCGAGCGCTGCGGGTTTTTTTGTTGTGCGCGGATGGCGTTTCAGGAACTATTGAGGTTTCTCGCCTCCCATGCCAGCCAGTGG
Source organism: Aestuariivirga sp. (assembly GCA_046160365.1). Taxonomy (GTDB): domain Bacteria; phylum Pseudomonadota; class Alphaproteobacteria; order Rhizobiales; family Aestuariivirgaceae; genus Aestuariivirga. Next base: position 33,013 of record JBJXGL010000344.1, read on the forward strand.
CAGTCGCGGAGAACCTCTTTCGACTTCGTGCCGGGGCTTCTTGTGGACATAGGGCGGCGGGCTGGGGCGGGTTGGTGTAGATCAACCGCTCTTTCGAAATCCTCTGCCGCTTGGCCCGCCAGCGGGCCTGGTAGGTCAAATCTTCAAGAGCGAACCCGATCGCACTACCTCCCCGATCGCATTGTCGATGCCAGCGAGATGCGCGAGTTCCAGCACTATGACGGAGGCGCTGGCTAGTCGCGGCGCTTAGCTCCGTTGGTCCACCACGCCGATCACCAACAGCACGTGATAGTCTTGCTTGGCGCAGTGCTTCACGGCAGGCATGGTGGCACCGGGCTTCACCGGAAATTGCTCAGGCGCGGCATTCCCTGGCGTGCAGACTGCACCAGCGCTCTCAGGTCGATAGCGACCGGCGCGGCAGCCCAGATGCGTGACACTGATGAGCGTCGCCCCATGCGCCAGTTCCCACGCCATGTGCCCGGAGGCGTCTTTCGGCTTTACCGTGAGCAACCCGATCATCGATTGACCATTGCTCACCACATATTCACCGGGCGCAATCGGAAACTCCGGCGCCTCCATGATCCGCCCATATTCCTCCAGCCACCAGTCGGCGCGATTGAGCCGCCACCCTACCGGCGCCTCACCCTTGGCCAGAAACTGCGCCGACTCCGTGAGCCGCACACCGCGCGGGCCTGGATCCAACACCCAAATCCCCCACTCCTCAGCATTGTTGCCGCGCGTGGCAGAGGGATCACCAAGCGCTGCAATATACTGCGTCTTGATCCACTTCACCTTGGGCGCGGCGAAAGACGATTCAGAGATGGCGACGAGCAGAGCGACCAAAAGCAATGAGGATGTGAGGACGGTGGCGAGGCGGTACGCATGGATCATGATGTAAAGTTTACACGGAAATGGAGGTGAAGGGGAGAGTGACTGCAGCGACTCAATGTAAAAATCATTTTGGGTTGGAAACGGGGATGAATGCACTCATGAACCCGAACAAAGTGATCGTCGCCACTGATCCAGGCAAGTATCGTCTTGTGAGGTCGGCGGAATTGGTACATCGTCACTCTTTCGAACCGGGCAGCCGGCGCTGTTTTCCATCGCGTTTGGTCATGAAGCATTGGAGGCTTTCAACATGAACATGCAGGTCTTCCGTCGCTTGTCCGGGGATGAGGCCGTGTGCGCAAATCCGGCGGTTTCGTTCACCTTGCCCGCGCGGTTCTATACTGACCCTGGCATTTACGAGGCTGAGAAGGCAGCGATTTTCTACAAGAGCTGGTGGTGCGCCGGACACAAGAGTCAGCTGCCGAAACCATCGAGCTATCTGACCACTGAAATCCATGAGCAAGGTGTGATCGTCACCCGTGGCGAAGATGGTACACTGCGGGCCTTCTATAATGTTTGTCAGCATCGCGGCCATGAAATTGCCAAGGGCTGCGGAGAAGCGCGCCGTCTGACTTGCCCCTATCATGCGTGGACGTACAATCTTGACGGAACACTGCATGCGTCACGGCTGACCAACGCCATGCCGGATTTTGATCGCTCACAATTTTCCTTGAAGCCGGTGCGTGTCGAAGAGTTCTGTGGGTTCATCTTCGTCAATCTCGATCCGGATGCTGTGTCCCTCAAGGAACAGACGGGCGAACTCGAACAGGAAATCCGCAAGTACGCGCCGCGCATCGACGACATGGTTTATGTGCACAGGCACACCTATGACGTCAAAGCCAATTGGAAAGTGATCATCGACAATTTTCTTGAATGCTACCACTGCCATCCCGCGCATCGGGATTTTGTCGATCTCGTCGACATGGACAGCTATCGCAACATCATCAACGGCATCTATGTCAGCCAAATTTCCGAGGCGCCCAAGACGACCAATGCCAAAGCCTATTCGTTCAAGCCCGGCGACGTTGACTTTGGCTATGCCGGCTGGTTCCTGTGGCCGAACCTGACACTCTGGGTCTATCCCGGCGAAGCCAATATCTCGGCGCTGATGATGATCCCCAAGGGACCAGATCAAACGATCGAGCATCTCGATTGGTTCCTGCCCCGGCGCGAAGTCAGCCAGCAGATCAGCGAAGCGATGACCTATATGGACAAGACCTTGCAGCCCGAGGATATCTCGCTGTGCGAAAGCGTGCAGAAGGGACTCAAGTCAAAGGGCTACAATCAGGGCCGCTTCGTCATCGATCCAGCGCATCCGCAACTTTCTGAGCATGGCGTTCATCATTTCCAGAAACTGGTGGCGCAAGCCCTCAATGCGGATCTGAGTTGACCGGTTAGTCTGTTATCTGCATCACGCCGCGCGCTGGCGTGCCATGATAAATACACGAACAAGAGAGATTTTTCATGTCCAACAAGTATCACGCTGTTCGCGATATTGTGTGCTCGGTTCCGGAACCGGGTTTTGCTTATGGCTATGCCCGATCGCCGTTCTACAGCAAGGCGCTTGCGATGGGTGCCACCTATCTTGTCTAGGGTCTGTACTCACATAGGCTGTTGATTTGCAACAGAGAAGCTGATTCACCGTAGGCGGAGGTGAACCATGCGATTCGATTTTACCGACGAGGAATGGGCGGAGCTTGAACCATTGATGCCGC
>JBJXGL010000345.1:0-5469 GCA_046160365.1 Aestuariivirga sp.
GTCTCGCGCAGCGCGTGTGCGATCTGGTCGGCGAGCGGTTTCAGGAAGTAGGAGAGTGGCGTTCTCTCCTCTGTCTGGATGAAGGCTTCTGCGGGCATGCCGGGCTTCAACACGTTGTCTCCAAGCCTCTCGATTTCCTTCGCCGATATGCCGATCCGCACCGAGTAGAACGGCGGCGTGTTGGCATCGACCCGGCTGGTGTCGGCGGAGACCTGGAGCACCGTGCCGTCGACCTCGGGCGTGGTGCGGCTCACGAAGGCGGGAAACCTCACACGCGCGTGCTGCCCCACGACTACCTGGTCGATATCCTGCGGCATGACCTGCGCCTGCAGCACCAGATCGTCGCCCTTGGGAACGATCAGCATGATCGCCTCGCCGGGGGCGATCACGCCGCCAATCGTATGCACATTGACCTGATAGATGTCGCCCGCGATCGGCGACTTGATCTCCATGCGGGAGAGCCGCGACGACGCCGCGAGCCTGCGCTCTTGCAATTCAGCGACGCGCGATTCGACGTCACGGAGTTCGGTAAGCGTTTCGGCGCGCGCCTGCTCGTCGATCTGGAGGATCTGGATCTTCACTTCGCCGATGCGGCTTTCGGTCTGGGCCCGGTTGGCGATGAGTTCACCCCGTTCGCCATCGAGCCGCGCGGCCTCGCGATCCATGGCCAGCACGCGCGAGACAGGCACCAAACCCTGCTTTTGCAGCTTGCGCAGATTGGTGACTTCGTCCGCGATGAGCGTGAGTTGTCTCTCCTTGGCCTCGCGCTGGGAGACGAGGCCGCCGATCTGCTCGTGGAGCTGTCCCATCTGCTGGTTGAACTGGTCCTTCTTACCGCTCAAGGCATCGCGCCGTGCCTGGAACAGCTTTTCTTGTCCAGCCATCACCTTGGCAACTTCGGCTTCTCCGGACCGGTTTGCTACCTCGTCGGGAAAAACAATTACATCGGCGCCGTCGCGCTGCGCCTCGAGCCGCGCCCGTTTCGACAATCCTTCGAGCAGCAGCGCGTTGATGATACCGAGCTCGGCTTTGGTTTCCGTGTCGTCGAGCTTGACCAGCATCTGGCCTGCTTCCACCTGATCGCCATCGCGCACCAGAATTTCGCGAACGATGCCGCCTTCCTTGTGCTGAATTTTCTTCGAGTAGGACTCGACCGCGATGGTAGCCGGCGCGATCACCGCGCCATTGATGTTGGATGTCGCGGCCCACACGCCGCCCACGCCAAGCATCACGATGATCGAGACATAACCCGCGAACTGGAATCTGCGGAGCGACTTTTCGGTGTTGATCGTTGCCATGGCTTAGTTCCGCTTGGATTGTGGCAGAGCTTGAACGTTCTGCGCTTGGGGCGCTTGCAGTTGCGGTTGCCCAGGCTGCTGCCCAGGCTGCACGTTCTGCGCCTGACCTTGGGCGGGACGCATGAGCACTTTCCGCATGACTTCGTCCCTTGGGCCAAGCGCCGCCGTCTTGCCGTCGCTCAAGACGAGAATCTGCTGGATTGCTGCAAGCGCGCTCGGGCGATGCGCTATGACGACGACCGACGCGCCACGGTCGAGGCAACTGCGGATGGCGCGATCGAGCGCCGCTTCGCCTTCGGCATCGAGATTGGAATTCGGTTCGTCGAGAATGAACAGCACCGGATCGCCATAAAGCGCGCGCGCCAGTGCGAGACGCTGCTTCTGCCCGGCGGAAAGCCGCGCCGCGTTTTCGCCGAGCGGCGTGTTGTAGCCATCGGGAAGCCGCAGGATGAGTTCATGAACATTGGCGAGCTTGGCGGCTTCGACGATCTTCTCGGGTTTCGGGTCGGGATCGAAACGGGCGATGTTCTGCGCCACCGATCCATCGAACAGCTGAACGTCCTGCGGCAGATAGCCGATCATGCGGCCGAGATCGTCGATGTCGCGCTGATCGAGCGTCGCGCCATCGAGGCGCACCGTGCCGCGGGTAGGCGGCGTGATGCCGACCAGCGCGCGGGCCAGCGTCGACTTGCCCGCCCCCGTTGGTCCGATCACTCCGATGCCCTGCCCAGGCTCCACGGTGAATGAAATGCCCTGAAGCAGCGGCTTGTCCGTTCCCAGCAATTGAATGATGAGGTTCTCGACCTCGAGTTTTCCCTGCGGCGGCGGCAGCGCCAGGAGCTGTTTGGGGGGCGTGGATGCGAGGATGCGGTTCACCCGTTCCATGGCTTTGCGGAAACCCAGGAACTGCTGCCAGTTGGCCACGGCCTGTTCGACCGGCGCCAGCGCCCGCGACATGATGATCGACGCGGCGATCATCGTGCCGGGCGTGATTTCCTGCAGGATCGCCAGCCACGCGCCAAGCGCCAGAATGCCCGATTGCACCAAAAGACGTACTACGCGCGACGCAGCGCCCAAGGAACCGCCGGCGTCGTTAGCCGCCGTCTGATGGTCAAGCGCCTGGGTCTGAACGCCGCGCCAGCGATCGCGAATGACGCCGCGCATGCCGAGCGCGTGCAGCGCTTCGGTGTTGCGGCGGCTCTCTTCGGTCATGAGCGTCGCCTTGATGGTGGCCTTGGTCGCTTCGGCAAGCGGCCCGCGCGTGGAGCGCTCCGACATCAGGGCGAGCGTGAAAATCACCGCGGCTGCCGCGGCCGATGCGACGCCCAGCATCCAATGCATGAGGAAGATGACCGCGAGATAGACCGGCACCCATGGCATGTCGAGAAACGCGAAAGGCCCCTGGCCCGAAAGGAATTGCCTGATCGTGCCGAGATCCTGCACGGGCTGCGAGCCAACGCCCGGCGTGCGGCGGAGCGCATGTTCGGCGACGCTGTCGAAAACCCGGTCGCGCAACTGCTCTTCGACCCGGCGGCCGATGCGCACCAACAAGCGCGAGCGCAGATATTCGAGGAATCCATAATAGACGTAGAGCGCCAGCGTGATGACGCTGAGCGTCACCAGCGTTGGCACGCTGCCCGAGGTCAGCACCCGGTCGTAGATCTGCAACATGAACAGGGGGCCGGTCAGCATCAGGATGTTGACCAGACAGCTAAAGACGCCGGTGGACAGGAATACGCCCCGGCTGGCTTTCAGCACTGCGGCGATTTCGTTCTTGGGCTGCGCTTGCGCGCCTTGCATGCTCATGCGGTCACTCGGGTTTTGACGGACTAATTAGTGGAAGCGGCCCCACGCCGCAATCGGCTTGGCCGTTAATGCACAGAAGCGGAGGGCCGAGAAGTGACCTTTGTCACATGTCATGCCATTTGCATAGCGAAGCCGCATAAGCGGGGCGTTAACGGCCCCACGCGATTCGCGGCAGTTTCGAGCGGAGGCCGGCATTGACCTCCCGCATTTTGGCCGGAGGCCGCGGCAGCCCCGCCACCGGAAGAAGCTGGCGCAGCATGCCGTGGAATTCGCTCACGCCGTGCTCGAGATCGGACAGGATGGTGCCGCGATAGGCCGACGATTGCATCGCTTCGTAGGACCACTCGATCAGCTTGGTATCTTCGGCGCCCGTTTCCCTGTCGATGCGCCTGGCGAGATAGCGGGAGGCCTTGGTTTCGCGCCGCTCGTCCGGCAGAGAGTAATACCCGAAGCGCTGCGCAGTCCGCCCGGTGGCCAGCGGGATATCTTGATAAAATCCTATCATGTCGGGGTATAACATTATGACAATATTGGGAAAAATCCCATAGTAGAACCACGAGGACTGCTGCGCCGCCGAGAGCCCCGGCATCTGCCGCAGCACTTTTTTGTAGTTCCGCACGCTCCACAGTTTGTCCTGGGTCTCATTGAAACTTCCGACGGACCGGGTGACGCCGAAGCCCGTGACCTCGTCCCGGTAATTGTTGCCATAAAGGTCCTGAAGGCCGGGGTGAGCAATCGGAACATGATAACCTTCATTGTCCACATCCCTTACCGATTTCCAGTTCACCTCCATGACCTGTGATGTCATCGGCCCATAGGGTTTTGCATCCCGTGGTTGGTAGCGGGCAAAGTCTTCGAAGTGACTAGCCATAAGCTCCGCTACTGCGGGTTGGCTCCCCTTCTGGAACCGCACGAACACAAATCCCATCCAGATTTCACATTCGACGGGCAATAAGCCATGCTCCCTGGGATCGAGCTTGGGGAGAAACCGCGCCTGCGGCACGGCACGGAGCGTTCCATCGAGATTATAGGACCAGCCATGAAAGGGGCAGACGACGGCGGATTTGCAGCTTCCCCGCTCCGAGGCCACGACCCGGCTTCCGCGATGGCGGCACAGATTATGAAAAGCGCGAACTTCGCCATCTTTGCCGCGCAGGATTAGCGCCCGCTCCCCTGCAATATCGAAGGCCAGATAGCTGCCGGGCTCGGGAACATCGGAGATATGGCAGGCCAATTGCCAGGTGCGCCGAAAGAGCTCGTCCTTTTCGAGTTCGAAGAACTCGGGGTTTGTATAGATCCACGTGGGCGGGCCAGCGCGCTGGGCATCCGTCAGGCTGGGCGAAATCCTCTGGCTCATGTCCATGGCAGCCTCCAATGTCTATATTGAACGAGCGTTCAATATAGACATTGTCGCCACAGAAAGGCAAGCCGCCGCCTCTCGCATTGACGAAGCACTGTTAACCCTGCCATGCTGTGGAAGCTCGGTGCCCCGAAGCTGATCTGCCAGGGGCCTAACAGGGAACACGGTGAGGACGACCCAATCGGGGCCGATGCCGTAACTGCCCCCGCAACTGTGAGCGGCGAGGCACGTGCAAGGATGTCACTGGGAAACCGGGAAGACAGCACGAGGCCTAAGACCCGCAAGTCAGGAGACCTGCCGCGCAAAGCCGGAACTTCGGTTCCTCGATGAATTTGGTCTCACGGAGGGTGCTCATGACCGCAAGAACTACAACCGTCCAACTGCAAGGCACGCAGCGTCTAGTCGCAGGCGTAGTGGCGCTCGTCATCGGCGCGGCGTTGATTTTCGTCGTGGGCCTTTCGCAGATGGCTGCCGCCCACAACACCGCGCACGACACCCGCCACGCCATCGGCTTCCCCTGCCACTGAACCGATAGACAAATCACATGATCGGGCGAGTGATCCTCGCCGCGCTTTTGGCAGGCGTGGCGGCGGGGCTAATCATGGGTCTCATCCAGCATCTGCGGCTGGACCCATACATTTTCGAAGCGGAGAAATTCGATGCCGCTGCGCCGCATGACCATGGCGCAGGCGCGGAGTCTCATGCAAGCGAGTGGACTCCGGAAGATGGATTGGAGCGGACGTTCTACACCTTCGTCAACCGGGCCATCGCTGGTGCTGGCTTCGCGGCGATCCTCGCGGCTGTATCGCTGCTTTCCGGCCTCCCCATCACGCGCCGCAACGGCGTGATCTGGGGACTCTGCGGTTTTATCGCCGTTTCGCTGGCACCCGCCGCGGGACTTCCGCCGGAACTTCCGGGCATGCCGGCGGGCGACCTCTTGCAGCGGCAGATCTGGTGGATCGCAACGATCATCGCAACGGGCGCCGGCCTCTATCTCATCGCCAC